>JAJZQK010000016.1 GCA_021847625.1 Chloroflexota bacterium | reverse complement strand
CAAAACTAGCGTGTGCAAGGTGCATTCTGAAGAGAAAGTAACCAACGTCGCGAACCCCAATCCTCTGGTTCCAGTTCTTGCACTCGGCAAGGAAGTGGCGTCCCAGCAACTCTCCAGCCAGATTGGAGATCGGAGCAAGGTTCCGGATGACTACATCGGATTCAAAGGCTAGCTCCTGGTCCAGCAGATTTCGCCGTGGCACGCAGCCAGGTAGCAGTAAGAACAGATAAGAAGCAAGGTTCTCTAGCGCTTCCCCTTTGGCATTGCTCGTCTTGTGCTCGACGCTTAAGCGATCTAGCAGGGCCGAGAAGTAGGCGGTCGATAGCGGGTGTTCCTTGGGCAAGTTTGTGCTAGCCAGCAGGGAAGCAGCGGATGTGGCATGGGACGCGAATTGTCGGACGACTTCCTCTGGGTAGCCCTCTGGCTGCGACCAATCGGGGTTGGGGCCGTTCTTAACTACCGTTAGGCAGTCCCGTGCGACTTGGTTGAGTTCCTCCAGCGCCGGCTCGCTCATGCCGAATACGGTACGCAACTGCTGCTTGCCGGCGCCGCCTCCCCTTTCGTGTTCGCCGAGCATGTCGTCTGCCTGGATATGCAAAGCCCACCAGAGAGCTGATTCTCTGCTATCCCACCTAAGATAGAGCTCTGCTAGTTTATAGGCTATCACCGCACGGTAGACTCTGACCTTCTCGGCTCGCTGCCGAGCCCCGAAATCGTTCCACCACTCCAATAGGAGAGCTTCTGACGCAGGGAAGAGACCGTTTGCCTCGAGGAGATTCGCAGCCTTCATGTACGCATAGTGACCATCGGATGCATTGTCACCTAATGGGTCCGCCTCACCTCCGGCGCCACAGGCTGGACGGAGAATCTCTCGCGAGATGCTCAGCAAATCTAGAGGCGACAGGTCATTCTTCTCCTCGAGTGCTCTTGTCAGTCTCTCTTGTAGGGTTATGTGTGCCATATGCCTATCCTACCGTTTCCAGACTTTGCGTACTGATTGTGCCGCTCCGCTGCTTAACGCACCACGCTCAGACGTCTTCGGCTTTGTCCTCCAAACACGTCATCCTCAGGGGCCCGGTCACATCAGCTTCCAGGGCAGCCACGTTAATAGCCGCAAGACCTTCAACTACCCGTGAGGTGCCCCCCGAATCTGGCCCAGTTGGGATGTATGGATTAAGCCCCCCTATCGACTGTCTGGTACGACTGTGGCTTGGCTCATGAGCCAAGCGCCGGTGAGGTGGCGCTCGGCGTCTGATAGCCGAGGGCACTGTACGGGCGCTGCTCGTTGTCTCCTTGCCGCCCACGCTTCCCCAGTGTCACCAACGCGCCGACCCTTGTGCTATATTACCAATCTAGCGGTATATCGCTATGAAGGTGAGAAGATGAGTAGACGCTAGCTCATCATGACCCTGGCCTTGACCCCTATCGTCGCCTGCCTAAGCACGGCGGGCGTTCAGTCGGCCGCGACGCGGGCGCCCAAGCCCGCAAGCACCGCTCTCGGCGGCAGCGTGATCGCCCTCCCCGCCTTGGTTGCGGTGCTGGAGCAGCATTGAAGCCCGTTGTCACGTTCGGTACTCGACTATCCTCTTGAGCGTGAAGTTGTCGTTGCCAGAACCGCTTCTGCCTCGCACTTATGAAACCTGCTGCTTTCTCAGCGCACGCTGTGCAGATCAGGGTAGCCGCACCGGAGACGCGAGCACCGCCGTTACGCAATGCTCTATAGACCCCTCGGCCTCATAGCGCCATCTGAACTCCCCTGTCAAGGCATCGAGAGCCACCAAGTCACGCCCAGATGTCCAACACAGCACCCGGCCAGATAGCGCGAAGCTCTCCGGGTAATCGAGGCTATCCCCGTCATACCTCCACAGAGTGTTACCCGAGCCCAGTGCTAGTGCGAACACCGTTTCCCCACGGGTGTAGACCAAGTCACCTCCTACCAAGACCTGGCCGTCGAACCGTGGATCAGATGGAGAAGTGCCTCGGATCCACCTCCCATTGCCGTCTCCCTTGTCCAGGGCCGAAACGAGGCCTGAGCCGCCAGCCACGACAAGTAGGCCGCCTGAAACGGCGAGAGACAGGTCAACGAAATCAGGGTCCTTCTCGCTAAGCCTCCAGGTCCCAATATGTTCACCGGTATCTGCTTGGAGGACGACAATCTCCCTGCCGGCATAGGGCACGTACACGATCCCGTCCTCAACAATGTGGCAGTCCCAAGAGGATTCCTCCGGGTTCGGTATGGCGTGACGCCATAGCATGCGCCCGTCGGTCGGGTCCAGCCCCAAGCAGCAACCCGAATCTGTCACAATCAACACCCGGTCGCATTCGAACGCGGGTGTCGAGAAGACTCTTCCCCCAACCGGCTGTTCCCAACGCAGGCCCCCACTGTGTGCATCTATTGCCAGTAGACTCCCTGCGTGCGTCCCGACGTATAGCACCCCGTTCTGAACGGCCGGGGTACTCATCAGACAATCGTGTTCACTAACTCGCCACAGCTGCTTCCCCGAGAAAGCATCTAGAGCAAGCAGAGAACCATCATCGGCGGCGGCAAAGAGGCAATTACGGGCAACCGCTGGCGCGTAGATAGAGACGCTATCCAGTTCCGATATCCAAACCGGCCTCCCGGTCTGCCCACTGAAAGAAGCAACCGTGTTGCCCCAAGTGGCAAAACACAAGACATCCTGAGCGGCGGTTAACCACGAGCCGAATACATCGGTGCGCCTCAAGCGAGAGCTCGTGTCTTGAAGGAACGATGCCAGGTCCGGCCAGAGTTGCTGACCCACGTATGCCAGCTCCTCGCCCGACCATTCGCGGAAACTGAGCCGTTGTCTTAGGTCGGATATAGGCATTACAGAGGCTAGCTCCATAGAAGCATGTGGCGGCTCCAAAGCGGGCTTGCCCCTAGTCTCCCACATTTCCACAATGGCTTCTCGATCAAGTTGGCAGAGATCGGGCAGGAGGTCTTCCGCACATTCCGGACATTTTGGTTTCCAGACCGGCGCGTATCCACTCACCCCCGCCTCTCTTCCCTGCCCTCGCCATCCACAAGTCGGACACCAAAGGAGCAGCCGGCTAGCCTCCGCCCGCGCCCTGCTCGCCTCCTCCTGCACACTAATCCTACGCCTGCCAAGAAAGCCAGGTCTAGGAGGCACCCATACAAGCCTGTTCTTGTACCAATCTGTCAAGGTCATCTCAAAGAGGTAACCGCCATGGGCCCGTACATGCAGTACCTTCTGCGATACCCATCTGCCCTCGCCCCGTGCCCAGTCCGGATACCAGCCATCTTCACCAACGAACTTGACCATAGCAGACCTCGCTTCAGCGTACGGTGGAAGAGCCAAGCAACAGCTTGCTCTATGGGATAACGAAGGATCTTGTTCATAGGTATGACGCCGGGTTGCCTTGTCCTGTTAGATCAACGGCTCAATCTAGCTAGCCACGATGATGGGCCTACGCTACGGAGGATCACTCCATCCACCACATATCGAACTTTCGCTCAAGACGTTGGAGCGCTTCCCCGTTTCGGTGCGTTATCAGGATG
The DNA here is from genome assembly GCA_021847625.1 of Chloroflexota bacterium. The sequence goes on along the minus strand of JAJZQK010000016.1, from coordinate 13,451 downwards.
ACCTGGTGGTCGAGCGAGACGACCACGACGATGTGCTCAAATCTGTCGACTTCTGCCCCCAAAGTAGCCCGCATGGCCATTGCCTCCTGGCGACCGAAGAAGTAATAGATATCCTTACGGGCGTGGATACGACGACCATAGTGGATGACCGGAACTAGACGAGGTCTTCCACGGAGAAAACCACCAGCCGGAAGCCCTCCATCGAGAGGACGCGCACGTGCTCGCCGGCCCGGATTGTCCCGAGCGGCGAGATGGCCTGCCACAGCTCGCCCTCGATCAGCACGTAGCCCTGCGGTTTGAGGTCGGTGCGAGCCAGGCCGGTGGCGTGCACGAGGCCCTCGCGGCCGGTCGTGACATAATGCCGCCGCGACCTCACGATACCCCGGATTGCCACCAGGAAGTAGCCGGCGGTGATCAGCAGAAGGATACCGACGGCGAGGGGGGACACGGCAGCCACCGCTGCCCAGGGCCCGGCGAGGATGAGCGAGCCTACGACGAGAGCAGCCAGGCCGCTCACGCCGAAGACGCCGAAGCCTGGCTGCAGGACCTCTCCTGCCAGAAGGGCGAAGCCGATAATCACGATCAGCACGCCGAGGAAGTTCACGGGCAGGGTGCTGAACAGAAACAGGGAGAGTAGCGTCAGGGCGCCGCCTACCAGCCCGGGCACGAGGTGTCCGGGGCCAGCCAGCTCGAAGAGCCCCAGGCTCAGGCCCAGGATGAGTAAGATGTAGGCGATGGTCGGATCTCTAAGCAGATCAAGGAACAGTCCAAGTATGTCCATTTCGTCCATCCATGCCGCTACCCGGCGGCTGACAACGCGCGCCGTCGTTCGGCCCAACGCCGGACGTCGTCGTCGCAGGCGTTCTACCGTCTTCAGAGCAAATTTCGTTCCCGACCTGCCGGGCCGGTAGGCACGTGGCCGTCTCGGCGCCCGCAATAGCGTCCTATCCCATGATATATCCTCCGCGCAAGTTTGGAAAGCCCGTCCCGGGATGCCTCGAGCGGGGAACGTGGAGCCCGCCGCCGGGCAGCTCGACAGTATGCGCCTTGCCTCTGTATAATCGAGTCATTCACGGGTTCTAGGAGCTGGTAGATGGACATAGAAGTGATCGACGGCATGCCTCTCAGTCTGTCGATGGAGGGCTTGCTGCGGCAGCTGCACGTTCGCGAGGATTCGCCGCAGGCCGAGGAGCTCCAGGGCCTGGTCCGCGAGGCGGAGACGATCGGTCGTCCCAAGGCGTTGTATGGCATGGCCTACATAGATGAGCGGGGAGACGATTACGTGGTCATCGACGGTGTCCGGTTCACCAGCCGCGTGCTGGCGGTGAATCTGGGACAGTCCCACCGCGTGTTCCCGTTCCTGGCGACGTGCGGTACCGAGCTGGAGGCCTGGGCGAAGGGCCTGACCGACCTCCTCCAGCAGTACTGGTCCGAGGCGATCCGCGAGATGGCCCTGCGGCAAGTGCGCGAGGCGATGTTTGCCCACCTGGACGAGACCTACCACCCCGGGGAGACCTCGCGCATGGCCCCGGGCTCGCTGGCCGACTGGCCCATCGAGCAGCAGACGCAGCTGTTCCAGCTGCTGGGCGATACCGAGAAGAGCGTGGGGGTGCGGTTGACCTCGAGCCAGCTGATGATACCCAGCAAGACGGTTTCGGGGATTCGCTTCAGCAAGACTTGGGACTTCGAGAGCTGTATGCTCTGTCCCCGGGTGGGGTGCCCCAATCGGCGGGCGGCCTACGACCCGGCCCTCTACAACGAACGATACAAGAAGAGCGTGGTGTGACGTTGGGGTCAGGTTGGATCTCCCTGAAGATGTCCGCTCCTGCTAGATACGTGGGGGTGGACCGGCCCCAAGGGGACTGGCCCCCACGGTAGCAGGCGTACCGTCGAGAGGTCGTTTTCAGCCAACGCCGGTGGCCGGCCGGTTTCGTCATTCCCGCGCAAGCGGGAATCCATCCAGTGCGTGGCCGGAGGGCGAACGCCGTTCGCCCCTACAGATAACGTTGGATCCCCGCTTGCGCGGGGATGACAGGGATGCCGGCAGAGGCTCCATTGGCCCTCCCGGCAGCGAGCATCCGGGCAGCAACGACTACGCCTGACTATTTAGTCGCCGCTCAGCTTCTCGGCGAGGATCTTGTTGACCAGCCCGGGGTTGGCGCTGCCCTTGGTGGCCCGCATCACCTGGCCGACCAGGTGTCCCAGCGCCTGCTTCTTGCCGGACTTGTAGTCCGCCGCGCTCTGGGGATTGGCGGCGATGACCTCGTCGATGATGCCCGCCAGCGCCTGCGCGTCGCTGACCTGCCCGAGGCCCTTCTCCGCCACCACCTCGGCGGGGTTCTTGCCGGTAGCGAAGACCTCGGCCAGCACGGTCTTGGCCGCCTGCTGGCTCACTTCGCCGCGGTCGATCAGTTGCAGCAGTCCTGCCAGGTGCTCCGGCGTCACCTTGCTCTGCTCTATCTCCGCGTTGGCGGCGTTGAGCAGCCGGAAGAGCTCGCCCAAGAGCCAGTTGCTGACCACCTTGGGGTTCGGATGGAGGGCGACGGCGCGTTCGTAGTACTCCGCCGTCTCGCGGCTCGCCGTCAGCAGCCCCGCGTCGTAGGCGGGCAGACCGAACTCGCTCTGGAAACGCTCCTCCTTCGCGTCGGGCAGCTCGGGCAGTTGCCGGCGCAACTCTTCGACTTTGTCGCGAGTTATTTCCAGCGGCGGCAGGTCTGGCTCGGGGAAATAGCGGTAATCGTGCGCGTACTCCTTGCTGCGCTGGCTGACGGTGACGCCGCGGGCGTCGACCCAGCCGCGGGTCTCCTGGTCGATCTTGCCCCCGGCGGCGAGCACGTCGGCCTGGCGCTGGGCCTCGAATTCGAGCGCCCGGAAGACCGAGCGGAAGGAGTTCATGTTCTTGATCTCGACCTTCCCGCCGAAAGCGGTGGTGCCCCACGGCCGGAGCGAGATGTTCGCGTCGCAGCGGAAGGAGCCTTCCTCCATGTTGCCGGTGCTGATGCCCAGGTAGCGCAGGATCTGGCGCAGCTTCACCAGGTAGAGGCGCGCCTCCTCGGGCGAGCGGATGTCCGGCTCGCTCACTATCTCCATCAGCGGTACGCCGGAGCGGTTGACGTCGACGAGGCTGTGGGCGCCGTCGGCGGCCTCGGTTACGTGCAGGAGCCTGGCCGTGTCTTCCTCGAGGTGCACGCGTGTGATGCCTACCCGCCTGAGGTCGCCTTCTACCTCGACCTCCAGACTGCCGTTCTTGCAGAGAGGGTGGTCGTACTGCGAGATCTGGTAGCCCTTCATCAGGTCCGGATAGTGGTAGTTCTTGCGGTCGAACTTGGTGAAGGTCGGTATCTCGCAGTTGAGAGCGAGGCCCGTCATGATCGTGTACTCGACCGCCTTCTGGTTGATGACGGGCAGCGCGCCCGGCATGCCCAGGCAGATCGGGCAGACGTACGTGTTGGCCGGCGCGGCGGCGTAGTGGGCAGAGCAAGGGCAGAACATCTTGCTCTCCGTCAGCAGCTGCGCGTGCACCTCCAGGCCGATGACAATCTCGTACTTGCTTAGGTTATCCGTCATTTGCTCCTGCTCTTGGCGTATCTGCGAACGAACGAGTCTATGCGCTTGAGGGCCTCGTTGATGTGCTCCAGGGAGGTGGCGTAGCAGCAGCGCACGTATCCTTCCCCTGCCTCGCCGAAGGCCGACCCGGGCACGACGGCCACCTTCTCTTCATACAGCAGGCGCTCGGCGAACGATTCCGAGCTGAGGCCCGTGCTGGCCACGGAGGGGAACGCGTAGAAGGCCCCCTTCGGCTCGAAGCAGCTGAGGCCGATGTCGTTGAGACCCTTGACCATCACCCGGCGGCGGCGATTGTAGTCCGCCACCATCTCCTGCACGTCCCCTTCCCCGGCCTTCAGCGCCTGGATCGCCGCCTTCTGGCTCATGATCGGCGCGCAGAGGGCCCCGTACTGGTGGATCTTCAGCATCGCCTCGAGGATATCCGCCGGCGCGGCGGCGTAGCCGATCCGCCAGCCGGTCATGGCGTAGGACTTCGAGAATCCGCCCAGCAGTATCGTGCGGTCGTGCATGCCCGGCAGCGAGGAGAAGCAGGTGTGATCCCCGTCGTAGACCAGCCTATCGTAGATCTCGTCGGAGATCACGAGGAGGTCGTTGCGCTTGGCGACCTCGGCGATCGCGGCCAGCTCGTCGTGCGTGAGCACCGCCCCCGTGGGGTTGTTGGGATAGCCGAGGAGGATGGCCTTGGTGGCCGGGGTGACGCGGGCCTCGATGGCCGCCGCGCTCACCTTGAAGTCGTCCTCGACCCTCGTCGGCACCGACACCACCTTGCCGCCGGCCAATACCGTGCACGGCATGTAGGAGACGTAGCCGGGATCGGGGATGATCACCTCCTCGCCCGGGTTGAGGATCGCTCGCAAGGCCAGATCGAGCGCCTCCGACACGCCCACCGTGATCAAGAGCTCCCGGCGCGGGTCGTAGACGACCTCGTACGTCCGGGCCAGGTGGCGGGCCAGCTCCTCGCGGAGCTCGAGAATCCCGTAGTTGGAGGTATACATCGTGTAGCCTTGTTCAATCGAGTGGATCGCCGCCTCGCGGATATGCCAGGGCGTCGTGAAGTCCGGCTCGCCAACGCCCAAGGAAATGACCCCTTCCATCGTGCCCAGCAAGTCGAAGAACTTGCGAATGCCTGAAGGAGGGATGTGCTGAACCCGCTCGGCGACCAGATCGGCTCGCTGCCGACGGTTGATGACCATTGGGGCCTCCGTTTATCCTCAGGGGGAGATGGGCAGGCGCGAAGGCTGTTGGTCGCCTTCCACCAGGACACCATCCTCCTTGTATGTCTTGAGAAGGAAATGGGTGACCGTCCCCTGCACGCCGTCCAGGGGGGCGATCTTGCTGGAAACGAAGCTGGCAACGTCCTGCATCGTCCGTCCCACGACGTTCACGGCCAGGTCGAACGTGCCCGAGACGAGGTACAGCGAGCGGACCTCGGGGAAGCGGGCGATGCGTTGAGCGATGGCGTCAAAGCCCACCTCGCGTTGGGGGGCGACGCGCACCTCGATGAGGGCCGAGACGAGCAGTTCGCCCGCCTTCTCCCAGTTGATGACGCCCCGGTAGCGGATGATGACGCCGCGGGCGCACAGGTCGCCGACGATGCGTCCGACCTCCTCTACCGGCAGCCCGACCATCGTCGCCAGTTGCTCCTGGGCGACGCAGGGGTTATCCTCCAGCACGTGGAGGATCTCCAGCTCCTTGTTGCTTGCCATCGTTAACCTCTACTATTTCAGCGGTGGCTTCTGCTTGTGCCACTCCGTGGCCTGTTCGTAGGCGTAGGCTGCCCGAAACAGAGTCGCCTCGTCAAAGGGTTTGCCGAGGAACTGCAGCCCGACGGGCAACCCTTGGTCGAAGCCGCAGGGGACGACGATGCCGGGAATGCCTGCGGCGTTCGCCGTGACCGTGAACACGTCCGACAGGTACATGGCAACCGGATCGTCCACCTTCTCCCCGAGCTTGAAGGCCGTGGACGGCGCCGTGGGCGCGGCGAGCACGTCGAAGCGGGAGAAGGCCGCGTCAAAGTCCCTCTTGATCAGCGTTCGCACTTTTTGTGCCTTGAGGTAATAGGCCTCGTAGTAACCGGCGGAGAGAGTATAGGTGCCGAGCATAATCCGCCGCTTAACCTCGGGGCCGAAGCCCTCCCCGCGCGTGCGCTCCATCGTCGACCACATGTCCTCGGCCGGGGCCAGGAAGCCGTACTTCACGCCGTCGTAGCGGGCGAGGTTCGCGCTGGCCTCCGCGGGGGCGATGATGTAGTAGGCGGCGACGGCGTAGTGCGTGTGGGGCAAGGAGACCTCGTCGACCACGGCGCCCATTTCTTGCAGACGGTCGATCGCCGCCCGCACGGCCGCCTCAACGCCCGGCTGGATGCCCTCGGCGAAGTATTCGCTTGGGATGCCGATGCGCAGCCCCTGCAACCCGCCGCGCAGCGAGGCCAGGTAGTTGGGCACGGGGACGCGCGGCGTGGTGGCGTCGCGCTCGTCGGGACCGGCAATCGCCTGCAGGAGGATGGCCGCGTCGGTGACGTCCTTCGCGACCGGCCCGACGACGTCCAGGGACGAGGCGAAGGCCACCAGTCCGTAGCGGGACACACGCCCGTAGGTGGGCTTGAGGCCGACCACGCCGCAGAATGATGCCGGCAGGCGGATGGACCCCCCGGTGTCGGTGCCCAGGGCGCCGAGCGCCTCGTCGGCGGCGACGGCCGCGCCCGAGCCGCCGCTGCTGCCGCCCGGGACCCGCGAGAGGTCCCAAGGGTTGTGCGTGGGATAGAAGGCCGAGTTCTCGCACGACGAGCCCATGGCGAACTCGTCCATGTTGGCTTTGCCGACCAGCACGAAGCCCGCCTCGCGGAGCCTGCGTATCGCCGTGGCGTCGTAAGGGGGGACGAAGTTGTTCAGGATCTGCGAGCCGCACGTCGTCTTCACGCCCTGCGTGCAGAGCACATCCTTGATGGCCAGCGGTATCCCGTCGAGCGGGCCGCGCGATTCCCCGCGCTGTCTGCGCGCGTCGGCCGCCTTCGCCTCTTCAAGTGCCGATTCCGCCGTGACCGTGATGTAGGCCTTGACCTTCGGTTCGACGGCGGCGATACGGTCGAGCACCGCGCGGGTCAGTTCGACGGAGGTCGTCTGGCCCTGCCTAAGCAGACGGTCGGCCTCGTGGATGGTGAGAGCGGACAGGTTCACGGCGCTTCCTCCGACTGCCCCTCTTCGAACACGTGCTGCACGCGGAAGAACTCGCCCTCGCGGCGCGGCGCGTTGGCCAGGGCTTCTTCCTGGCTGAGGCCGTCCCAGGTGTCGTCGTTTCGCATGACGTTCTCGAGCCCCGTCACCTGGGCGGTGGGCGGGACGTCGGTCGTGTCGAGTTGGTTAAGGATCTCGATGTTCTCCAGTATGTGGGAGAGCTGCACGCCGAACTTGTCGACCTCGGCTTGGGTCAGGCCAAGCCGGGCCAAGCGGGCGACGTGCCTTACTTGTTCACCGGTTATTCTCACGCTCTTCCTCACGGGTACATTCGGTAGAGCAGGCGCGGGAAGGGAATCGTCTCGCGCACGTGCTCCAAGCCGCAAATCCAGGCGACGGTGCGCTCGATGCCCATGCCGTAGCCGGAGTGGGGAACGCTGCCGTAGCGGCGCAGGTCAAGGTACCACTCGTAGGCCTCGCGCGGCAGGTTGTGCTCGTGCAGGCGCTGTTCGAGCAGGGCAAAATCATGGATGCGCTGGCCGCCGCCGACGATCTCACCGTAGCCCTCCGGGGCGATGAGGTCGACCGAAAGGGAGACCTCGGGCCGGTCGGGGTCGGGCTGCATGTAGAACGCCTTGCACCGCGTGGGGTAGTGGTGGATGAAGACCGGCTTCTCGAAGCGTTCGGAGATGATGGTCTCGTGTCCACCGCCGAAGTCCTCGCCCCACGGCAGGTCTTCGCCCCCTTCCCGCACGATCTGCAGGGCCTCGTCGTAGGAGATGCGGGGGAAGGGAGTTACGACCTTCTCCAGGCGGGACGTGTCCCTCTCCAGCACCTCCAGTTCGGTCTTGCGCTCGGCCAGCACCTTCTGCATGACGTAGGCGACGCTTTCCTCCTCCCAACGTATGCACTCGTCGAGATCGGCGAAGGCTATCTCCGGCTCGATCATCCAGAACTCCATCAGGTGCCGCCGCGTCTTCGACTTCTCGGCGCGGAACGTCGGCCCGAAAGAGTAGACCTTGCCGAAGGCCGCGGCGGTAGCCTCGTTGTAGAGCTGGCCGCTCTGGCTGAGGTAGGCTGGCTCGCCGAAGTAGTCGGTCTCGAAGAGCGTCGTCGTCCCTTCGCAGGCGGCGGGCGTCAGGATGGGCGTATCGACCTCCAGGAAGCCGTTGGAGTCGTAGAACTCGCGCAGGGCGCTGATGATGGCGGCTCGCACGCGCAGGGCGGCGTGCTGCCGGCGCGACCGCAGCCAGAGGTGGCGATGCGACATCAGAAAGTCGACGCCGTGCTCCTTGGGGGTTATCGGATACTCCTCGGCCACCTGGACCACCTGCAGTCCGGTGCCGGTGAGCTCGTACCCCCCGGGGGCGCGCTTGTCGGCGCGCACCACGCCGCTTACGTAGAGAGAGCTCTCCTGGGTCAGCCCTTCCGCTGCCTCCCACGCCTCCGGCGAGATCTCGGCCCGCGACAGGACGACCTGGATCAGGCCCGTGCCGTCGCGGACGAGCAGGAACTGAATCTTGCCGCTCGAGCGGCGGTTATAGACCCAGCCGCGGAGCGCCACCTCTTCGCCGACATGCTCGGCGATGTTCTCGATGTAGACAGTCTGCTTCTGCATGGCAGAAACCTCCGAGGTGCTTAGAAGCGGGCACGGGCGTAATTCTACCGCCGGGCAGGTTCGGGCGTCAAGCAAGCACTGGGCGCGGCGACGGCCCGCGGTCGCGGAGGTGGCTGTTGCAGGTGACCACAGCCGTTGTTACTGGGGCGCTCGCCACCGGGAGGGCCAACGGAGCCTCTGCCGGCGCTCCTGTCATCCCCGCGCAAGCGGGGATCCAGCGACACTCTACCCCACGCCCGCCGACCTGCGCCGTCATCCCCGCGCAAGCGGGGATCCAGCGCTGATAGCCGAGCCGGGCTTTGAGTTGCTGTGGTCATCCCCCGCAAGCGGTGATCCAGCCCCTGGTATGGCCGCGCACCGGATGGATTCCCGCTTCCGCGGGAATGACCGGAACCTGGCGGCCACCAACGTCCGATGAAAACTGCCCTACGACGGCCCGCCTGCTACCGTAGGGGCCGGACTCCGTGCCTGCCCCGGGGCGGACAGAGGCCGTCTGCCCTACGTACCATCAACAAGCGGCCATTTTCAGAGGATGACGGCAGAGCGGCAGCTTGACTATTTCCCAGATAGCCGTGCAGCAAGGATGGGGCCGGACTGCACCAGGTGCCTAACCCACCTGCTGGGTCGCCTTGGCGGCGTCGGCGGCCGCGGAGAGCGTGCCGCGTTCTTGGTACAGGGCGAACAACTTGCCCCAGGGCGAGGTCTCACGCCAGTGGGCGTAGGTCTTACTATCGAACAGCGGCCAGCGATAGTAGTCGTGGTATATCTCGGAGAACGGATAGGTCAGGCTGGCCAGCGGCGAATGGAAGATGTACCTCTGCAGCCGCTTCGTGGGACCGTACCAAGCCAGCCAGCCCAGGAAGCTATGGAAGGTACGACCGACCTTGAAGTTCCACCGCTCGTCGGCAACTTTGACGTCGCCGATGATCTCGATCTCGCGTGGGTCGCCCACGCCCAGGCCCGCCTCATGGGCCAACCGGATGTAGGGAATCGACAGCGGCTCGAAGCCCATCAGCCTGGCGGCGACGGCGTCGATGGCCACTTGATCGGCGCTGGCGAGGATGACGTTCTTGGTCTCCGGCTTCATCACGCGGGGACCTGCCCCGTTGCCGGCGGAGGTGCCGTCCATCACCGCGAAGAGACCGGAATGGATCTCCTTCTGGATGGTCAAGAGATCGACGAGCGTCTCGTGAATCCAACTGTGGGTGTTGTAGCGTTTCTCGTTCAGCAGCCCGCCGAAGGCGTTCTTCATAGCGCCGGTAGTCGTGGTGTAGATATGGCACTTCACAGTAGGCAAGTGAACGACGTTCTTGCCGAAGAAGAAATCCGGCACCCGGATGTGGCCCTCGAAGATGCGGTCGAGCGCCAGCATCTTGCCTTTGGGACGGTACTCGACCCAGTTCATGTCCTTGGGCTCGAAGTTGAAGAGGACGGGCACGCCGTAGGCCCGGCAGATCGGCCAGTAGCCGTTGAGGTCGGTGCCCTTGAACGCGTTCGTGACGACGGTCCGATTCTGCACGCAGGAGAGGTCGCCGAAGCCGGCCCGCCGCAGGGCGATGATCGTCCCCTCCAATTGCCAGGGCGTCGTGTTCGCCGAGGGGAAGGGGAAGTGCCAGGAGATGTTATCCTTGAGAATCGTCGGCTGTGTCGGCGACAGCGCCGAGCGCACGCCCGCCAACTCCATCAACCTACCGTAGTCCGCGATCACCGTCTCCGGTCTCGTGCGCAGCAGCGCGACCGTCGCCTTCGTGCTCATCTAGGCAAAACACCCCCGGGCTTGACTCATATGCAGTAATTACGCGGTCGGCGAAGGACCTACCGCAGAGGGAGTCTGTAGCGCGGTGGCTTGTCCCCCGCGGTCCGGTCCGGATTCTCGGCGCCTTCTCAGCGGTCAAAACCGGCCCACCGCGCAATCACCGTTGCATAGCGGCGAAGCCTACCTTTCGCCTACCTCATTATCCACGCTTGCATCCCCGGGGTCAACCAGCCGCTGCCAGCTAATGTGTGCCATAAAGGTACGGCCGGGAAACTCATCGCTTCCCGGCCGTACCGGTAAATCCCTGCCGCTCCATTACTGCCTAAGGTTGCTGCTCCGCGGGAGCAGGCGCTACTCCTTCGGCGGCCATCCGTTCCGTCAGCCAGGCCCGCAGGTCCGTCACCGAGAATCTCTCGGCCACCGGCTCCAGATCCTTCAACTGAGAGGTGACCGGCACGTCCGCCGGGACGCCGAACTTGGCGTAAAAGTCCGCCTGGGGAATGCCGTAGGCCTTGAGCACCTCGTCGATCGTCATCCAGCCCTTGATCTCGGCCGGGTCCGCGCCCGTCGCCGCCACCTTCTCCCCGCCGCCCGTCACTTTGCCCGAGGTCGTCCACAGCCCGGCCCACTGCGATACCTGCACCGTGCCTAGGATCAGCACAAGCCCCAAGAACGCGAAGAGGTACGTATTCACCCTCAACGACCGCCAGCGGTGATGCGTGGGCGCCACTTGCGGACGGGCCGCCCGCAGCGACGTCAGCCGCAGCAGCGGGTCGTCGTCACCAGTCATCTCGACAGTCCTGTTACTCATCTAGTTCTCCCACTCCTCGACTAATGCGCCTGCGACTTGAGACCCGGCAGGCTGAGGTGTAGATCGAGCGCGCCCTGGCGCGGGCAGCTGCCGACGCACTGCAGACACATATTGCAGTCGGCGGAGTCGACCCGGCTGAGCGTCTCCACCGGGATGCCCATCGGGCACTTCTTGCTGCACAGGTTGCAGCCGGCGCAGGCCTGGCCCTCGCGTTGAATCTTCAGCAGGCTTGCCTTGCCCGCTATACCGATGACCGCCCCCAGCGGACAGGCGTACCTGCACCAGGGGCGCTCGACGAAGAACGAGGCCACCAGCACCAAGACCAGCACGCCGAAGCCGAACCCGAGCTGCAGCTCGGTCACCGTCAACAGAGCCGCCCAAGGATCGTAGTCCCGGAACACCATCACGCCGAAGATCGCCGCCCCGAACGTGGCCCAAGCGAGCACGAGGTATTTGCCGTAGCGCAGCCAAGGGTCGAGCGAGGCCAGGAAGGCAAGGTTCACCTTCAGCCAGCGCACGGCGGAGCCCAGCGGGGACACCTTGCGCTGCAGCCAGTGGCTGAGGGTGCTGATCCATTCCTGGATGGTGCCGAACGGGCAGACCCAGCCGCAGAAGTACGACTTGGCGAACACCGCGCTCACCAGGATAGCCACGAACAGGATGATGCTGGAGGCGTGGGCGTGTGAAACGTACTGCCCGCCGGTAGTTACGAACTTGTAGAGGGTTTCCACGCCGCCGAAGGGGCAGAACGCCTCCGGCGAGGTAACCACGCTGGTGCTCGTCTCCGGCGTCAGCGCGTGCTGGGCCATCACGAGGCCGATGAAGGCCAGGAACCCGAACTGCACCAGATGCCGCACCCTCTGAATGTTCAAGGTCGCCGCCCAACCCCTGGGCTTGCGTCTTATCGCTTTCGTTTGCGTCGCCATCCCTATCTTCCTCCAAAGACCGTCGCCTTTGTCGTTCAAGGCCCCGCGCTTCTCTGTATCCAAATGATGCCAGAAGGCCCCGCCCGGCACATCGGCCGACGGGGCCTATCTTTTCTCAGACTTCTGGTCGTAGGACCAGGCGAAATCGGTCACGGGTTGAGATGTGGCGGCCGCCGTTCCTGCCACCCGTGGCGGCCAGAACTCGGTCCCTGGGCGCAGCCCAGGGGAACGGGCCGCCACTACGTAAGGAACGACCGAGATAGGCGGCGGACAAGAGGAATTGGCATGATTCGCCGCGATGGGCCGGGGGAAGGGACGGCTAGCGACCGGGTCCGCGGCCGGAGACCTCGCCGAGGAGGCCGGCGTCGCGGGCGTACCTAGCGGCAGCCGTGCGGTCGGGGAGATGGAGCTTGCTCAGGATGTTGCCGACATGCGTCTTCACCGTCTTCTCGCTTATGACCAGCCTCTCGGCAATCTCCCGGTTCGACAGTCTCTCGCCGAGGAGTCGCAGGACCTCCCATTCGCGGTCGGTGAGTTGCTTGGCGTCGGGGTCGCGGTTCATCACGCCCACGGCCGACATCAGCCGCCGGGCGATGTCCGGATGGAGGATCGGATCGCCCTTGTGCACGGTCCTGATCGCCGCGGCAAGGTCCGCCGAGGTGATGTCCTTCAGCAGGTAGCCCTCGGCGCCGGCCTGGATGGCGGGAAAGATCAGCTCGTCCTTGGCGAAGCTGGTGAGGACGATGATGCGGCTGGCGGGAACGCGGCGGCGCACCTCGCGGATGGCCGAGATGCCGTCCATGCCGGGCATCACCAGATCCATCAGGATGACGTCGGGCGTCAGCTGCTCGGCGAGGGAGGCTGCCTCCGCGCCATTGCCCGCCTCGCCGACGACCTCGAAATCGTCCTGCGTCTCTAGGAAGGCCCGCAAGCCCTCCCGCACCATGGGGTGGTCGTCCGCGATCAGTATCGAGATTCTAGCCTCCGCCATCCTCTGCTCCCATGTTCAAGGAAGAATCATGCCTCTTGCGGAAAACGCTGCCGCCCGGTTGGGGCGCGGTCTCCGTGCCCTCGGGCGAGCGGCCGCTCGTCCCTACAAATAGTGCACGGGCAGGCGCCGATGCCGTCTTCTGGCAACGTTGGTGGTCGCTCGGGTCCGGTCATTCCCGCGCAGGCGGGAATCCATCCGGTTCCTAGCGCCCCGGGAAATGGATCCCCGCTTTCGCGGGGATGACGGAAGACCGGCCGGGAACAACCAACGCACACGCCTTACCATATAGATACACCCTGGGCGCCGTCAGCGCCAGGTTGCCGGGCTTCTACCGCCCCTCGGAACTCCCGGGACGTCTCGCCTCGACGCGCGTGCCCTCGCCCGGGGCTGAGACGACCGTAAGCTCGGCGCCGATCAGGGCCGCCCGCTCCCGCATCCCCCGCAGGCCGAAGGCACCCGCGCGGGGAGCGGCCGTGGCGTCGAAGCCGACCCCGTTGTCGGTTATGACCAGGTCGAAGAAGGGGGGCGTCACCTGCAACAGCACCTCGACCCGGGTGGCATAGCCGTGCCTGGCCGCGTTGTTCAGCGCCTCGTAGGCGATGCGGTAGA
>JAJZQK010000626.1 GCA_021847625.1 Chloroflexota bacterium | reverse complement strand
GATCTCATATCCTCGATGGCTCTCGTCGTACCCGCGCCCACGGGTGCGCCGAGGGGATGGTTAAGCACGGTACGCAAGCGACCGATCCGTTCCATGCCGCGGCGCAGTTCAGGTTGGAACAGAATCAGGAGGGCTATGGTAATGAAAGGCAGGGAGTTGCTTAGGAGCCAATTGAGCATCACCAGACCAGGAATGCTGCGGATGACTATCGTGGCAATGAGCAGCAGCACGATACCATAGAGGACCGAGAAAGCGGTGGTTCCCTTGAAAAGGCTCAGGACACCGTAGATTATCAGCGCCACGATGACGATGTCGATGACACTCCAGAAGTTGATCCTGTATGCCGTTGATGCAAGGAACTGTGCTAGGGGACCCAACCCGTCCTCAACCCCTTTTTGTTCTAGGCGACCGTGCTGACCCGCTCGCGGAGCCGGGAGGCCACCTCAGACTGTCTCCGCAGCTCGTATACCGTCGCTACCACATTATACTTGGCTTCTGCCATTTTTGCCCGCCCGCAGCGCTCGTATATTCGGCCTAGTTGGACCTGTGCGGGCAGGAAGTCGGGCAGGGCGATGATGACCGATTCACACTCCTGTTCCGCCGATGCGGGAAGGCCCGCGAGGGCAAACATCTCGCTCCTCGCGAGGCCGAGGGCCGCCAACTGCTGTTCCTTCCGCGGCAAGGCGGCTAACTCTCGGGCCATCTCCTCGTCCAGGCCAGGCAGCTTGGTCAGCTGGCTTATCAGCTCAGCGCCGTTGGGGCCGGAGGCGAAGAGGCGGTCAAGAGCGGAAGCCTGGTGATCCAAGGCCAGTATAACCTCCCCGGCGCGCAGGTCGGCCTCCGCGAGGTGTATGTCTTCGAGCCACTTGCCGTCGACGGTCGTCGCCGGCTGTTCCGCCACCGGCACGGGCGCTGCCTCCGCTGTCGGCACCGGCTCCGCGGGGGTCTGAGGCACTTGCTCGGCCGCCGGGACGAACGCCGTCTGCTTGGCCTCGGTCGTGGTCGGCTCGCGGGCCACGTCCGTCAGCCGCGGAGCTTCCGTTGTGGGCGGCGCGGGGGTCGTCTCTTCATCGGTCCCGAGCACTTTGCCGAGGCCACGCCACCACGACCTGGATCGAGGCTTCTTGGGCTGTGCCTGGGGCCGCGGCGTGGCCGGCCTCTCCGTCGTGGTGGAGTCGCGCCGGGAACTTGCTGCCTGCTCCTCCTCGACCCTAGAGACGAGTGGCTCCGCGGATGTCACTGGGGCCGTCGCGATTGCGGCTTCCGTCGTGGCCGGCAGTTCGGCTTCCGCCGGAGTCACCGCGGCCGCCTCTGCCGGAGATACGGGTTCAACCCGAGGCGCGACAGCCTCTACGGTGGCCGGCGGGGCTTCCGTCGGGTTCGGCTCTGCCGCCGCGGCCTCTTCGACTTCGGCTATCATCACATCAGCGGCCGAAGGTTGGTTTACCTCGGGTTCCGGTGGGACCGCCCCCTCCGGGGCGGCGAGGTCTGCCGCTTGTAGGTCCGGCGTCGCAGACGTCGCGGACGTGTCCCGTTCGGCCTCGGCCGGAGAAGATGCGGTGATCGTTGGTAGCGAGACCTCGTCCGGTTCGGGTGAGCGTTCGCCGGCCTCGATGGGAACCTCTCCCGGCTCCACGATCGGGATAGGCTCGCCCTCTTCCTGCACCAGGGGCTCCGGCGCCACAGGCGGGAACTCCGCTTGCCCTTCGGGCGTAACCTCGGCACGGTCGCGCTCCAGCCACGCTTCCGGTGGCTGGGCGGGGGCTTCCGTTTGCATAGTCGGCGCCCCGAGTGCTTCTGGCTCCACGGCCGGCTCGATTGCAGCTTCGGTTTCCAGTGCTGCTGTTGCGAGCACCTCGTGTTCCTCCGCGGCCTCGACGGTTTCTTCCTGCTGCTGGGACTCGATAAGCTCGACGAGCTCGCCTTCGTCGCGACCCTGGAAAACGGCGGCTGGGGGTTCTACGGGGGCGACAAGCGGTTCCTGTTCGGGTGACGGGGCTTCTTCGGCCCTCTCTTCGATCCTCTGCTCCGCCTCCATCGCAACGGGGTCCATCGGCGCCGCCTCAGGCTCGGGCATCGGCGGCGGAGCGGACTGCTCGGGTGCTGTGGGCATGATCTCTGTCACAGCGACCTCGGGCGCAGCCGGCTCGGTGGGCTCTTCTATCGATAGCTCGGTCGCCTCTTCGATCACCTCTAGTTCCGCTTGTGCCTCTAGCGTGAAAGCAACTGCCGGCTCGGGCGCGGTTTCCTCCGACGTATCTGCCGCGGGCGGCCTGGCCTTGTCGGAAGCCGCCGCCAGTGGCAGTGGGACCGTGAGGGCCATCGCCGCGGGTTCGGGCGTTGGCTCTGCTGTCTGCTGGGGCGCGGGCTCGGCGGCCTCGACGGGCGGAGGCGCCAAAGAGCTGGCGCGACGGCGGACTTCGGCGGCCTTGTCCGTCCAGCCCTTACGGGCGAGGATGTCGCCAAGCGCGCCGAGGGCTTCGGCTGCCTGCGCGGCGTCGCCGTTCTGCAGGTGAAGATCGGCGATCTTGCCGAGGACGACCGTGTTCGAGGGGTCGGCCGCGCGCGCGGCTGTCAATTCGGCGAGGGCGTCCGGCCATTGGCCAAGACGAGCCAGAGCCATGGCTAGGAAGAACATCGGCGCTGGCTCCTGGGGGGCGGCGGTGACGGCTCGGCGGTAGGTAGCGGCCGCACTCTCCCAGTGCCCTCGCCAGGCCAGGGCGTGGCCGGCAGCCAGGATCTGCTCGAATTGGCGGTTGCTCATCGTGTGCACCTAGGTCTTGTCGGCTCCCAGAATCAGGAAAAGAACCGCTTTCTGCGCGTGCAGTCTATTCTCGGCCTGGTCGAAGACGACCGACCGCGGTCCGTCGATTACCTCGTCCGTGATTTCCTCGCCCCGGTGGGCCGGGAGATCGTGCATTACGATGGCGTTGGGCTTGGCTAGGTCCACGAGGGCCTTGTTCACCTGGTAGGGTTCAAAGACGCCCCGGCGTTGCTAGCTTTCGGCTTCCTGGCCTATGGTGGTCCACACGTCGGTTTACACGACGTCTGCGCCGG
>JAJZQK010000015.1 GCA_021847625.1 Chloroflexota bacterium | reverse complement strand
ATGGCAGGCTACGCCGCGGGGGATAAACCCCCGCGCTACGTCCGGAAAGCTCCCTCTCAGACTCCTCGCCGCGCAATTAGTTGGAACATATGACAGAGACGTCCGCCCCTGCAAATACTGGATGGATCCTCGCTTGCGCGGGGATGACGGGCATTACCCGGACGTACGCCTAGGCGGCCCGGCTGGATCCCCGCTTGCGCGGGGATGACGGACCCATCTGCCCGTCGACCTGCCGGGCTCGCGATGGATCCCCGCTTGCGCGGGGATGACAGAAGCAGGCGCGGAACGGCGGTCCGTCAAGGGTACGGATAGCGGCCAGGCGCGAGGCCGTTTTCATCAAACGCCAGTGGCCGCCGGGTCCGGTCATTCCCGCGAAAGCGGGAATCCATCCGGTTCCTCGCCCCGCCGGGGACCGGATCCCCGCGCAGCGGGGATGACGAGAGCGCCGGCAGAGCGCGCGTGACCCCTCGCGACAGCGAGCGCCCCGGCAGCAACGGCTATGTTGAACTGTCTAGTAGGGCTGGATCGGGAGGTTGCCGTGCTCTTCCACCAACCGGGAGATGCGGGCGACCCGCTCGATCAGCGAGCGCGGCATCACGTTGTCGGCCACGCCCAGGATGAAGGTGTCGCCGGGAGCAATCGCGCGGAAGACGCCGCGCATATACTCCTCGAACTCCTCTTCGGGGAAGGTCTCTTCCAGCACCACCGAGGGCACGCCGCCCCAGATGATGACGTCCTTGCCGTACACCCGGCGCGCCTCTTCCAGCGTCACGCCCACCATCGGCGCCGTGCAGAAGCACTCGGCCATGTCGAAGCCCGCCTCCTTGGTCACCCCGAGGATGGCCTGCGAGTCATCGTCCGCGTGCCAGGCAAGCGACTTGCCGTTCGCGTGGAGCAACGGCGTGAGTTCCTTGTAGTAAGGCGTGATGTACTGGGTGAAATACTTCGGCGGCGTCATCTGCGAATCGAAGTGCAGACCGTGGAGGAGGAGCCGCGCCGGCGACTTGGCCATCACCGGCCACAACCGCTCGCGCTCGACCTCCGTCATAACCTTGAGCAGGTGCTCGAACTCCTGCGGGTGGTCCAGCATGTGGTAGAAGGCGTCGTTGTAGCCCACGAGGTTGAGCTGGAAATAGTGGAAGGGGCAATCCCCCGTCGGCACGATGGGATAGCCGTCGTCGCCTACCTTCTTCTCGTAGGCCAGGTACTCTTCGTAGGTCGGCTCGTAGAAGGTGTGCTCGGCGACGTACTCCCAGACCTTGTAGTCTTCCACGCTCTTGATGGGGTGGTCGAGGGGCAGCCCGCTGTCGATGTGCCCCGTGAGGCCCTCGTTGCTGACCCGGCCGTAGGTGACCGAGCCATAGGGCGTAACGAAGCGCGTGCGGATCACGCCTGGCTCCTTCTCGTCCACTACGTCCATGCCCTCGTAGCGGGTCTTGAAGATCTTCCCGCCGCGGGCGGGGTTGCCCGAGCCGAGCGCCCGCGAAACCTCGTCCATGCTCAGGCCTTGGAAGCGTTCGGGCATGTTGCCCTCGGCCAAGCGCGCGTTGTACCACAGCTGGATGCGCGCGATCCAGGGAATGCGGTCCGGTGCCTTCCCGTCCAGGACGGCGAGTATACGTTCGCGGTTCGTCATCATTTCGAGCAACCCCTTGTCGTGTCCCCTATGTTACTACGCCTGGCCCACGCCCACGAACTTGCCGCTGGCGTCCTTAGCACTCTCTTCGACGCGAATGCAGGCCACCCAGTGCTCCTTGCGCACTTCGCGGAACTCCGGCTCAATCTTCGCGCAGTCCTCGATGGCCATCGGGCAGCGGGTGCGGAAGTGGCAGCCACTCGGCGGGTTGACCGGGCTCGGCACATCACCGGTAAGGATGATGCGCTCGCGTTTGGCCTCCACGTCCGGGTCGGGGATCGGCACGGCTGAGAGCAACGCCTTGGTATACGGGTGTAGACCTGTATGGAGCAGCTCGTTGCGGTCCGCAAGCTCCACGATCTTGCCCAGGTACATGACGGCGATGCGGTCGCTGATGTGGCGTACCACCGACAGGTCGTGGGCAATGAACAGATAGGTCAGGCCCAGCTGGTTCTGCAGATCCTCAAGGAGGTTGATGATCTGCGCCTGGATGGAAACGTCCAGGGCCGAGACCGGCTCGTCGCAGACGATGAATGCCGGCTCCACGGCCAGGGAGCGGGCAATGCCGATGCGTTGGCGCTGGCCGCCGCTAAACTCGTGCGGATAGCGGTTGGCAAAGTAGGGAGCCAAACCAACGAGGCTCAGCAGGTTGCGCACACGCTCGGTGCGCTCCTTGCCGCGGGCCAGGCCATGGATGTCCAGCGGCTCGGCGATGATGTCGCCGACCGTCATCCGGGGATTCAGCGAGGCGTAGGGGTCCTGGAAGATCATCTGCAGGCGCCGCCGCACCCGGCGCAGTTCCTCGCCCCTCGTCTTCGTGAGGTCCTTGCCCTCGAACCATACGTGGCCGGAAGTGGGCCGGTACAACTGGAGAATTGCCCTCCCCGCGGTCGTCTTGCCGCAACCCGACTCTCCCACCAGGCCAAGTGTCTCGCCCTTGCGGACGAAGAAGTCTATGCCATCAACAGCCTTGACCGCGCCGACCTGCCGGGAGATCACTATGCCCCGCATAATGGGGAAGTGCATCACCAGGTTCTCGACGCGGAGTAGGATATCTTGCTCTCCCTTCATTCATCTCCCCCTATCTGCCGGCACTAGCGGCGGCCGGTTTGGGACGATACTGCGTCATATCCACCCAGCAGGCGGCGATATGCCCGGGGCTCACATCACGCATTTGCGGCTTCTCGCGCTGGCAGATGTCTTCCGCATACCGGCAGCGTGGCGAGAAGGGGCAGCCCTTCGGCAGCTCGATCAGATCCGGCGGCGAGCCATCGATCGGCACCAGCCGGGCCCGGCGCACTTCGTCCAACCGCGGCACCGAGCGCAGCAGCCCGAGCGTATAGCCGTGGCTGGATTCGTAGTAGATGTCGCGCACCTGCGCCGACTCGACGATGCCACCGGCATACATTACGTTCACCCGGTCGCACAGCCCGGCGACGATGCCCAGGTCGTGGGTGATCCACATGATGGCCGCGTCGGTCTCCGAGCGCAGGTTCTTCACTAGGTCGACGATCTGCGCCTGGATGGTCACGTCGAGAGCCGTCGTCGGCTCGTCGGCGATCAACAACCGCGGGTTGCAGGAGAGCGCCATAGCGATCATCACGCGCTGGCGCATACCGCCGGAGAACTGGTGCGGGTAGTCGTCGAGGCGATCCTTGGCCGAGGGGATGCCGACCATTGCCAGAAGCTCGCCCGCGCGATTGCGAGCCTGGGCGCCGCTCATCCCCAAGTGCAACTCAAGGGCCTCGCAGATCTGCCGTCCGATCGTCAGCACCGGGTTGAGCGAGGTCATCGGATCCTGGAAGATCATCGCGATCTTCCGCCCACGGACCTTCCGCATCCCTTCGTCGTTCAGTTTCAGAAGGTCCTGACCATCGAACAGGATGGAATCAGCCGTAATACGGCCGGGCGGTGTGGGGATCAGGCGCATGATAGACAGTGCACTCACGCTCTTGCCACTGCCGCTCTCGCCGACGATGCCCAGGGCCTCGCCCTCATACAGATCGAACGAGATCCCGTCGACGGCCTTCACAACGCCGTCACGAGTGTGAAAATGGGTCCGCAGGTTCCTCACCTGAAGGAGAGGGGGTTTCTTTGCCACCGAGGTCCACCTCGCTCTCTCTAACTGTGTGGCGACGAGTCAGGCTTCCACGCTCGCCGTCGCCCGAGAGTAAATTTCGATACGGTCGCTTGGCCGCACGTATGAACGTACGGCCATTCTACTGTTTCGACGCCACGGAGTCAAGTCCGGCGGCCGGGGTCTTCGCCCCAAGTTATAGGGACGAAGACCCACGGGGGGATCGCCCCTCCCGGCCGGAGGACTACAGAATCTTTCGGCCGCGCCAAGCATACCACCCAGGCGGGGCCAAGTACAGAACCGGCTAGTCTGGCCACGATTCGGCCGCTACTTCGCGGCTAAATAGACCGACGTAGCCGTTGCTGCCCGGGTGCTCGCTAGCGGAAGGGCCAACGGAGCCTCTGCCGGCGCTCCTGTCATCCCCGCGCAAGCGGGGATCCAGTCTCCGGTTTGCCGCCCACCGGATGGATTCCCGCTTCCGCGGGAATGACGCCGAGGGGCCAGATGGAGCGTCTCACCGGCCGGCCGTGCAGCAAGGATAGGGCCGGACTATTTAGTTGATTGGTCCGACGAGAGCCGGCCCGCCCGAGGGCGCCGTTGCCCCCAGCCCCGGCCGCCGTCTTCGTAGCCGGGCAGCCGCCGCGACGATCAGGTGGGCTCACGACGAGGGCAGCGGAGGCAGGTTCTGCCGGAGTAGCGACCCTTCCCGCCCGTATGCTATACTCGTCACAGTTGGGGATTAGGGAGTGTTTATCTGCAGTACGACGTCGTCGTGATCGGGGCCGGCCACGCCGGCTGCGAAGCGGCCCTCGCCGCGGCGCGGCTTGGCTGCCGGACGCTCGTCCTCACGCTAAACCTTGACAATATCGCCCTCACGCCGTGCAATCCTTCGGTTGGCGGCCCGGCCAAGGGGCACCTCGTTCGCGAGATCGACGCCCTGGGTGGCGAGATGGCCCGCAACGTCGACAGGACCCTCATTCAGATTCGCCTCCTCAACACTGGCAAGGGTCCCGCCGTGCAGGCTTTGCGCGCCCAAGTAGACAAACGAGCCTACTCCGCCTCGATGAAGCGCGTCCTCGAGAGGCAGGAGAACCTGCACCTCAAACAGGCGCTGGTGGAGGACGTCCAGAGAGTATCGCCGGGCGTCGACGGCAACGGCAGCCGGCCGGGCTACACGCTGCGAGTTACGACCAATTTGGGAGCCACCTATCTGGCCCGCGCGGTAGTCCTGACGACCGGGACATCCCTGGCGGGGCGCATCATCACGGGCGAGGCGGCCGCGCCCGCTGGCAGGGCCGGCGAGCCACCCGCGGTGGGGTTGGCGGATAGCCTCCGCCGCCTGGGCCTTGCCCTCGGCAGGCTCAAGACAGGCACCCCGCCGCGCATCGATGCGCGAACCGTGGACTTCACCCAGACGCGCATCCAGGAGGGCAGCCGGGAGCCGCTCTATTTCAGCCGCCTGCGCCCGCCCGCCGAGCAGGATCTGTCCGGCCCTCCGGCCGGGATCTACCCACGAGCCTTGCTTGAGGCCTGGCGGCCGCAGCTGCCGTGCTACCTGATCAATACGAATCAGCAAACCCACGAAACAATACGCGCGAACCTGGACCGCGCGCCCCTGTTCACGGGCTTCATCCAGGGCGTCGGCCCTCGTTATTGTCCCTCCATCGAGGATAAGATCGTGCGCTTTGCCCACAAGGAGGCGCATCAGCTCTTCCTCGAACCCGAGGGCTGGCTGACGCACGAGATGTACGTGCAAGGGGCGAATACCAGCCTGCCCGAAGACGTCCAGCTCGCCATGTTGCGTAGCATCCCGGCCCTGCGAGAGGTAGAGATAACGAGGGTCGGCTATGCGGTCGAGTACGACTACGTGCTATCAGGCCAGGTGAGACCGACCCTCGAGTGCAAGGCGGTCCCCGGCCTCTACGTGGCCGGACAGATCAACGGCACGTCCGGCTACGAAGAGGCCGCCGGCCAGGGGTTGGTCGCGGGCGTCAATGCCGCCCGCTTCGCCCTCGGCGTTAGACCAACGGACGAACCGGCCGGTGAAGGCGAGCCCACCGATGTTGCGGAGGCCATCCGCGGCGGCCGGCCGCTGGTGCTGCCACGCAGCCTATCGTACATCGGCGTCATGATCGACGATCTCGTGACGTCGGAGATCAACGAGCCCTACCGGCTGCTCACGTCGCGCGCGGAGTACAGGCTGCTTCTGCGCCATGATAACGCGGACCTGCGGTTGACCGGCATTGGCCATGCCCTGGGACTGGTCGATCGCGAGACGTACGAGGCGATGGAAGCCAAGCGTCGGCAGATCGAGCGTTCGCTCGTCCATCTGCGCAACAAGAGCGTCGTGCCCACGCCGGAGTTGAACGGGCACGTCGTCAAGGCCGGGTTTGAGCCGCTCGCTATGCCCTTACGCGCCCTCGACCTCCTGCGCCGCCCGGCCGTGACCTACGAGGCCATCGCCGAACAGCTGGGCCCCCTGCCCCCCGAAGTCGCCGAGCAAGTGGAGATCGAGGCCAAGTATGAAGGCTACATACGAAAGCAGACCGTGGACCTGGACCGCAGGCGCCGGCTGGAACGCCTGCGGCTGGCAGACGACGTCGACTACGCCGTGATCGTCGGCTTGCGGGAGGAGGCCCGGCAGAAGCTGGCCCGCTTCCGGCCGACCTCCGTCGGCCAGGCGGCGCGCATCTACGGCGTCACGCCGGCGGATATCGCCGTCTTGCTCGCCCACGTCGAGAAGAGGCGGCGACAAGCGACGGCATGCCGCCAGTCAGGAAGCATTACCCAAGATGCGGAGGCACGCAGTGTATCTTAGTTCCTTACTCGGCCGCTCGGTGCAGGCGGCCGATGGCGAGACAATTGGCAAGCTGAGCGATATCCTGGTCGGACCACAAGGGGAAGTCACGGCCCTAGTCGTCGCCGGCCCACAACACCAGCCGTTGGTGCTCGACTGGGAGGTGGTGCAGGACGTCGAAGAGGAGCGAATCGTGCTGAGCACGACCGAGGACTTGCTCGTATTGCGAGACGAGCGCCCCGAAGAGATCGCTCTCGCTCGCAGCGTACTCGATAAGGAGATAGTCGACACGGAGGAATCGCGCGTCAGCCGCATCAACGACGTGGTCCTCTCGCGAGAAGACCACCGGCTGGCCGTCACCGACCTGGACGTCGGCACGTTGGGCCTTCTGAGGCGGGCGGGCGTGGCGACCATAGCCGCGACCCTGGCCTCGGTGCTTCGTCGCGAGCTTCCCGAGCGCCTTCTGCCGTGGCAGAACATAGAGATCGACCGTGGCGCCGGCGAACAGATTGGCATCCGCGCACCGATGGATCAGGTCGCTGCCCTTCACGCCGCCGACATCGCCGATATCGCCGAAGCGATGCAACGCGACGCCGCGCAGGCGCTTCTCCAATCCCTCGACGACGAGAAGATGGCCGACACGATAGAAGAGCTCGAGCCCAACGTCCTGGCTTCGGTCCTGACCAAGCTGGACAAGGAACGCGCCGCCGACGTGCTTGAGCAAATGGGGCCGGACAAGGCGGCCGACGCGCTTCGTGAGCTGCCCCCAAACCAGGCGCGCGAGTTGCTGAGCCTGATGGAAGAGGGGTCGGCGGAACTCCGTGAACTCTTAACGCACGACCCCCATACCGCCGGCGGTAGGATGACCACCGACTTCATCGCCGTTCCTGAGGCGCTAACGGTGGACGAGGCCCTAGCAGTAGTGCGCTCTCGCACGGAAGACGTCGAGATGTTCTACTACGTCTATCTAGTGGAGGAGGGCACGGACATCCTCACGGGAGTAGTAACGCTGCGCAAGCTGCTGACGGAGGATGCCCAAACACCGCTCAGCAGCATCGCCGAGAAGAACGTCATCACGGTCTCGAGTGAGGAGAACGACCGCGAGGTAGCTAGGCTGATCAGCAAGTACGACCTCCTGGCGATCCCCGTGGTCGACGAGGAAGGCAGAATAGAGGGCATCGTCACGGTCGACGATGCCCTGGAGGTCTTGCTGCCGCAGTCCTGGCACGACAGGCTACCGCGGATACTCTAGCGACTAGCCCGCCTTCTCTATCGTGACCTTGCTCCCCGAGGATACCTTCGTGAAGACCTTCGCGTCGCCCTCGACCTTGCCGAACACCGTCACAGGGCTGGCGGGCCTGATCTCGTCGCCTCGGCTGGCAGGGGTGGGGCCGAAGAAGATGCAGAACGCCGTGCCCGGCGCCCAGTAGCCAAGATGGCCCATGTCCACGACCGCCTGGCCCTTCTCCGTTTCCAGGTTCACGGGAATCGAGAAGTAGATCTCATCCCCCCAGGTGTTGCCGCGAGCGGTTATCGGCAGGGCGTTCCAGATGGCGTCCGCGGTCTTCGTATCGTTGAGCTCGGCCTGTGCCTCCACGCCGCCCGCCGTTATCTTTATCTTCCTCATTATGCACTTACCTCCTGAAGCGGTTCTCTCGGTCGCTTGCCGACCATCGGTCCAAGTAGGGACTTCTGAGCATCATCATACACCGGACGATTACCGGTGTAGACGCTATTTCTTCTCCTCCCGCGTGGCAACTAGAGCGATGCGATAGCAACGCAGGCATCGCTCGGATTCCTCAACGGCCACGAGAGGCGCGAACGCGGTCTCCACTCCCCGGAAGTCCTGCAGGCGCTCCGAAACCGGCAGGCAGGGAACGGCCGGCCGCTGGCGTTCCTTGGCGATGCCGACGTCTTCCGCCCCGAAGTCGATCACGGGCGGGCGTTTGAAGTACTGCCAGGCTCCTTCGCCGCCAACGCCATCCTCGCGGGGTTGATAGGCACCAACCTCGCGGACGACTCGCTCCACCTTCTCGTCGGCCGAAATGTCCGGGCTCTCACCCCGCACGTACCTGTCCATAGCGTGCGCCGCCTCGCGGCCGGCTGCCATCGCCTGGATCAGCGTGGCCGGCCCGCTGACGCAGTCGCCACCGGCGAAGACACCCGGCTGGCTCGTCTGCATGCTGAACTGATTGACCGTCACCGTCTTCCGTCGGGAAAGGTCGATGCCATCGGCCGCGGCGAAACAGGAGGTATCGGTAACCTGGCCGATGGCCGGGATAACCACATCGCATTCCAGCACGAACTCCGAACCCGGCACGGGCACGGGCCGCCGCCGGCCGCTGGCGTCGGGCTCGCCAAGCTCCATACGGACGAGCTCCACGCCAACCACCTTCCCATCGCGGGCAACCAGCCGCGTGGGGTTCGTCAGGAAGTTGTAGCGAACACCCTCGTGCTCGGCCTCCTCGATCTCTTCCTCGTTGGCCGGCATCTCAGCGCGCGACCGCCGGTAGACGAGCGTGACCTCGGAGAAGCCCAGGCGCAGGGAAGAGCGAGCGCAGTCCATGGCCACGTTGCCGCCGCCGACGACCACGGCCTTGCCCCGCAGCGAGGTAGGCTCACCAAGGGCGAGGTCTCGCAAGAACTCCACGCCCGGCAGATAACCCTCGTAGCCGGCGTCCTCTCCCTCGATACCCATCTTGGCCGTGTTGTGACAGCCGATGCCCACGAACACCGCCGTGTGGCCACGCTCGCGAAGCTCTTCCAGCGTGAAATCCTTGCCCAGGCGGGCATTGTACACGAACTCGACGCCCTCGTTGGCAATCGCATCCACTTCCCGCTGCAGCACGTCCTTCGGCAATCGGTAGGCAGGAATGCCCACGGCCGCCATGCCGCCCGGTACCGGCAGGGCCTCGAACACGGTCACCGGATAGCCTAGGCGAGCAAGAGCGCTGGCCGCCGCCAGGCCTGCCGGCCCCGCGCCGATTACGGCCATCTTAGGACGATCCGGGTCAGGCGTGCGCCCGGTGGGCATCCGGTCCAGCTCGATCTCACAGTCGGCCACAAACCGCTTCAGGGCCTTCACGGAAACGGGCTGGTCGAACTGCCCACGCCGGCAGACCTCCTCGCAGGGATGTACGCAGACCCGGCCGCAGACGCCTGGCAGGACGTTGCGTTCCCGGATGAGGTCGAGTGATTCCTGATAGCGACCCTGGCGGATCATTTCCACGTAGCCCGGTATGTCGAGGTGGACGGGGCAGGCGTTGATGCAGGGCGCGGTGAGCTTCGTGTGGTAGCCTGTCGACTTCACCCGGCGCTCACCCCGAACCAGCTGTCCGTACTCCCCCCGGAAGTGCGTGGCGATGGCCGCGAGGGGAATCGCCGCGGTCTGCCCCAGCGAGCACATCGCCGTTTCCCGCATCGTCACGGCAAGAGAGGCAAGGAGGTCGACGTCTTCCTCATGTCCTCGGCCCTCGACAGCCGCGCTCAGAATGGCATAAGCCTGGCCAGCGCCGATCCGGCAGGTGGTGCAGCGTTCGCAGCTGTAGTCCTTCACCGCCTCCATGTAGGCCCGCACCATGTCGATGGCATCGGCATCGTCCCCGAAGAGGGTGATTCCATCCCAACCCACCAAACCGACCACGCCGATGCCGGGAGCAAGCTCGGCAGGCAGTTTGACGGCTAGGGAATCCGACTCTGCCTCATCCGAGCGGGTGCGGTTATCTACGACTTTCTCTCCCCAGTTGCTGAAGACCACCTTTGCCATCGTTGCCCTATTGCCTCCTTGCCGGACGCTAATACATTCCATCCAGAATGGAAAATCTCAACCGTCTGTCGTCGGCGGGACGATGTGCTATTCCGGCGACCGGCAGACTCTGCGAGCGCATTATAGCACCGGCCACGTGGTCGATCAACGTATTGTACTCGTCCAGTACCTGCGTTACAGTGCCTCCTCTCTTGCTTGCTTAGATTGCCACTGCTTGAGGTACTCCGCGGGCGTTAGGTACCCCAGGGCCTGGTGGGGGCGCACGGTGTTGTAGACGCTCTCCCACGCCGCCAATGCCGTCCGTACGGCCGCCAACTCGGGCTCCGCCTCGGTCACCTGCCAAAACTCCTCCGTGTGGGTGCGCTGCGCCCTTTCCACCGACCCGTTCAACTTGGGGCTGCGCGGCGGCAGCACGATCAGCTTCAGCCCCTTCGCCTGACAGGCCGCCTCAAACTCCCCCATAAACTCGCTGCCTCCGTCTATCTGCACCCCCTTCACCCGAAACGGCATCCGCACCAACATCTGCTCCAAGAACTTCGCCGCCCCCCTCGCCGTCGCACTCCTGCCCACCGCCACCACGTCCCAACGGCTCACCATGTCCCGCGCCGTGAACTGCTTGTACTCACACCCCGCACACAGCCGCACGTCCAAGGTGTCGACTTGCACCAGATCCCCCGGTTCTTCCACTCGGTAACCCTTCGGCTTGCGCACCGCGTAAGGCCGCGCCCGACGCCTGGGCCGAGCCTGCACCCGCCCCCGCTTGGGCTCCACCAACTGCCCAGTCACCCGCAAGCGCCGCAGAATGCGCCCTACCATCGAGGTGGACAGCTCCAGCCCCTCATGGCGCAGCAGCACCACCAACTTATCCTTGCCCCAGCGGGGATATTGCTCCCGTAGCCGCCGCACCGCCGCCATCTGGGCCAGAGTCCAGGCGGGCGTTCTCCGGTGCTTGGGCACGCAACCGCGGTCCTCCAGCGAACGCAGGTTACGAGGCTGGTATCTGTGCAGCCAGCGGTACAACGTGGGCCGGCTGATGTCGAAGTGGCGGCAGGTGAGGCTGGCATTACGCCCGCAGGCTTGGTAATACTCGACCCACTTCAAGCGCTTCTTGGCCTGAGAGGAGAGGTCGGGCAGGCGTTGACGGCTGAGTTGACGCAGGCCGGCGTTCGTGGTGCTCACTACACGCATTGCCGGCTCCGCGGGCGAGATCGTGCTATACTGCGACACGGGGCGCCTCCTGGTGGCTGTGTTGTTTGCCCAACCCATCCTACCAGAAGGCGCTCCTCTTGTGCGCGGCTCAACGCCCTCTTATGGCAAGATCCTCCAACTACGTGCTCACATCCTTGAACATAGAAAGCTGTCATCGCTTGCTAGACTGACTGTAATGAGGGTTACTGGACGAGATCACGTATATTGCACCCGGGCCACGCCAGGTTAGTGTGCCCCCTATCGGCTGTTCGTTAGCCAGCCAAGTGATCGACCCTGCCCCGCTGCCTGCTGGCACGCTACCTGCGCTGGACAACGGATAGGACGGCCCTCCCGCCAAGGGAGGGCGGGTAGGGAGGTGCGGAGATTCGGAACCGAGACACCGCGGAGCTACTGCACACCATAGCAGACTTACTGGACATAAAAGGGGAGAGCCCCTATCGGGTGGCGGCCTATCGTGACGCGGCGCGAGTTATCGACTCCCTGCCGGAAGACATAGAAGAGGTCTACAAACAAGGAAGACTGCAGGACTTGCCACGGATAGGGCCCTCTCTGGCGCAGAAGATAGGGGAATACCTGGAAACCGGCAAATCCACGTACCTGGCCAAACTTCTGCCCAGCGTTCCCCGCAGCGTAACGGAGCTGCTGGAGGTCCCCGGCATCGGCCCTCGCAAGGCGCAGCTGATCCATCGCGAACTCGGCGTCAAGACGGTCAAGGAGCTCGAAGAGGCCGCCCGAGACCATCGGCTGCAGGCGGTGCCGGGAATAGGGCCGATCACCGAGGAGAAGATCCTACGTGAGGTGGAGCGCCTGCAACAGAGAAGCGGGAGGCTACTCCTCTCGGTCGCCTGGCCGGCCGCCGACGAGGTGGCCGAGGCGATTCGGCGCCATCCGGCCGTCCAGCGGGTGGACCCGGCCGGGAGCATCCGGCGCCGCAAGGAGACGATTGGCGACATCGACCTCCTGGCCGCCTCCACGCGGCCGTCGGAAGTAGTGGATGCCTTCAGCAGACTGCCGATGGTGAAGGAGATCATCGCCAAAGGGCCGGTCAAATCCAGCATCCTGACCAGCAAGAATCTGCAGATCGATCTCTTGGTTATCGACCCGTCAACTTACGGGGCCGCCCTCCAACACTTCACCGGCTCAAGGGAGCACAACATCGCCTTGCGTGACCTGGCTATCCGACAGGGCTACCGGCTAAGTGAATACGGCCTGGTATCGCTCTCCGACAACAAGCTGGTGGCAGGGAAGCGCGAGGAGGACATCTACAGGGCCTTGGGGATGCAGTGTCCACCGCCCGAGATGCGGGAGAACAGGGGCGAGATCGAACTGGCCGCCGAAGGGAAGCTGCCCCACCTGGTGACGCAATCCGACATCAAGGGCGACCTGCATGTCCACAGCGACTGGAGTGACGGCGCCGCCACCTTGGAAGAGATGGTCAAGGCCGCGATCAAACGCGGCTACGAGTACATCGCGATCACCGACCATTCCCAGTCACTGGCCGTCGCCCATGGCCTCTCGGTGGAGCGGGTGCGCGAGCAGCACCGACTAATCGACAGCCTCAACGAGAAGTACGCCCCCTTCCGAATCCTCGCCAGCACCGAGGTGGAGATCAGAGGCAACGGGACGCTTGACTACGACGACGAGATACTGCGCGAGTTCGACATCGTGACGGCCTCTTTGCACTCGGGAAGGGGCCAGTCGCGGCAGAAGGTAACGGAGCGGGTCATCCGTGCCATTCGGAACCCAAACGTGCATATCCTGAACCATCCGAGCGGGCGATTGATCGGCAAGCGTGAGCCGTATGAGGTCGACCTGGAGGAGGTCATCAAGGAGGCTGCGGCTACGGGCACGGCCATCGAGATCAACGGCAGCCCGGAGCGGCTGGACCTTAACGACATCTGGGCGCGATACGCGGCCGAGATGGGAGTCTTGCTCGCGATCAGCACCGACGCCCACACCCCGGACACCCTCTCGTTCGTCAAGTATTCCCTTACCGTTGCCAGGCGGGCCTGGCTGGAGCCGCGCAACGTACTAAATGCGATGCCCCTGCCGGAGCTGCTGGCTACTTTCCGTCGGCTGGGGAAGGCAGCCTAAGCGCCGTCGCCATATCACGGCGTGGTCTCTCCCGATGTCCCGAGCCCGTACAGCGATCCTCTCTTTCTACCTGCCCTAACGGCGGCCAATCACTTGGCACAAATCCTGCTGCCCGCATAACGTAGGCGCGCGGCGGGCCAACCAAGGGGGCACCTCGAACAGTGGTTAGCCGCGCTCAATCCGCCAAGGGAGGGGTGCCGTGATCTACGAGAACCGAGAACAGGCCGGACAGCAGCTGGCGGGAGAGTTGTCTGAGTTTAGGGGGACCGACACCCTCGTCTTGGCCTTGCCACGAGGCGGAGTCGTCGTCGGCTATCAAGTCGCCGTGCGCCTCAACCTGGCGTTGGACGTGATCGTTACCCGCAAGATCGGCGCCCCCGGCAACCCGGAGTACGCGATCGGAGCCGTGAGCGAGACCGGAGACGTGCAGTTGAACAACGCCGAGATCGCCTACCTCGGCATCCCCACCAGCTACGTAAGTGAAGAGATAGCCCATCAACGCCGAGAGATCGAGCGAAGAGGAGCCTTGTATCGTGGCGGCAGAGGGCGTCCCAACGTGACGGGACGCCACGTGATCCTCGTCGACGACGGCATCGCCACCGGTTTCACTATGTTCGCCTCCGTCCGCGCCCTGAGATCGGAGTCTCCGGCGGAGCTGGTCGTCGCCGTCCCGGTGGCACCCCCCTCTACGGTCCGCACACTGGAGGCGGAGGTCGACCGCGTGGTCTGCCCGTCCACGCCCGAGCCCTTCATGGCCGTGGGGGCCTGGTATCGTCACTTCGACCAGGTGACCGACGAGGAGGTGCGACAGTACCTGCGCCTAGCGAGCAACCTTCCCTCGCCAGGAGGAATGCAAACCACCGACCAACCAGGCATCTCCCCATGACCGGCTGCCCAGCGGCGATACCGTCCCAGTCACGGAGGGCTCGCCACTCGTGAAACTACAACTAGCCCTGGACCTTCTGGACCTGGACGCGGCTCTCAGCGTCGCGAGGGTGACGGCGGCATGGATCGACATAATAGAAGCAGGCACGCCGGTGATCAAGTCCGTGGGAATGGAGGCACTCCGCGGTCTGCACGCGCAGTTTCCGGGCAAGCCCCTCCTGGCCGACATGAAGACGGCCGACGTGGGCGAGCTCGAGGTCGCCATGGCGGCCGAGGCCAGGGCGAGCGAGGAGATGGCCGAAAAGCACGCGACGCTCCAGTAACACCCGGCGCCATCTCCCGGGTGCTGCTACTTGTGGCCGCGCGGCAGCAGGACGATCTGCGGAGCACGGGTGGCAGGGTGGGTCTGTACCTGCACATCCGCCTCGAAGACCTGCTTGATGTGGTCGACGCTCAGCACCTGCTCTGGCGGCCCATCGGCAACCTTGTGGCCCTTCTCGATCAGCACCAGCCGGTCGAAGAACAACGCCGCCAGGTTCAGGTCATGCATGGTCGCCAGAACCGTCAGGCCCTGCTCCTGGTTCAGCCGCCGGACCAGACTCATGACGTCCAGCTGGTGATTGATATCCAGATGCACCGTCGGCTCATCTAGCAGCAATACTTCCGGCTCCTGAGCCAGCGCCATCGCCACCAGCACCCGCTGCTTCTCGCCCCCGCTGAGTTCGTTGAAGATTCGTTCGCCGAGGGGGAGCGTGCTCGTGGCCAGCATCGCCTTGGCCACCATTTCCCGGTCCTGCTCGCTGGAGCTGTCCGTGTGCGGGGTGCGCCCCATCAAGACGATTTCCGCTACCGTGAGGGAGAAGGGAACGTAGACTTCCTGGGGCACGACGGCCACGCGACGGGCAATCTCCCGGCGCCTGAGCGATTTAATTGCCCGCCCGTACAGCGCCACCGTCCCCTTCCTCGGCTTGAGCACCCCGCTCACCACCCGCAGGAGGGTCGTCTTGCCGGAGCCGTTCGGCCCGAGGATGCCGACCATCTCGCCGGCCCGCACCTCCAGATTCAGGCCGTCGAGGATCAGCCCGTCCGTGTAGCCAGCCTCTATGTTGGTTAGGGAGAACGCCAACCGACCGTTCTTCGCCATCGCTACAACCTATACTCGTGGCGATGGCGCCGGAGGAGATACAAAAAGAAGGGAGCGCCGGTGAGGGCCGTGACGATGCCGACCGGTATTTCCGTGGGCGCCAGCACCAAGCGGGCGATCAAATCGGCCAGGAGCAGGAACGATCCCCCTAGCAGGGCGGCGGCCGGCACCAGCAAGCGGTGATCCGGTCCGAAGGCCAGACGGGCCACGTGCGGTACGACCAGACCGACAAAGCCGATGAGGCCGCTGATCGAGACGGCCGCCCCCGTCAGCAGCGAACCGAGGGCCAGCAGCCAGACCTTGCGTTTCTCGACCTCCACGCCCAGGAAGCTAGCTTGCTCTTCGCCCATGAGAAGGGCGTTCAGGTCCCCGGCGAAGGCGTAGGTGACGAACAGCCCCGCCAGCATCAGCGCGCCGACGAACGCCAGTTGCTCCCACGTGCTGCTACCCAGCCCGCCCATGAGCCACAGCAGCGTGCCGCGTAGGGTGTGCTCGCCAATCATCATCAGGAACGACATCACGGCGGTGAGCATCGAGCCGATGGCGAAGCCGGCGAGCAGGAGGGTGGTGATGGGAGTGCGCTTGCCGACCCTCGCCACGTTGTAGACGACCATCACCGTCGCCGACGCCCCCACGAAGGCGCAGACCGGGACCAGCCCGAACCCAAGCCATTCCAACTGCCACCCCAACTGCGCCGCCGCCATCAGGGCCAGCGTCGCCCCCAGCGAAGCGCCGCCAGAGGTACCGATGATGTACGGGTCGGCCATGGGGTTGCGGAGCAGGCCTTGAAAGAGCACGCCGGCCGTGGCCAGGCCTGCCCCGACCAGGATGGCGGCAACTACCCGCGGCAGACGGATGGCGAGAATGATCTGCTCGTCGGCCGAGCTCACGAGGCCGGTCTGCTGCAACAACCCCAGCCGTCCGGCGAGAATCCTCACCACATGATCCACGGGGACCGACACGGCCCCCAGCGAGACGCCCAGGAGGGCGAGCCCCACCGTCAGCAAGGCCAGCCCACCGATGACGATAGGCAGCCGCCTGCGGTAGGGGAAGACGACCAGAGGTATGGGCTTGTCTGCCACGTTAGCGCCGGCCATCTCAGTACCCTACTTGAACAGCTCGGGATGGATTAGCTTGGCCAGGGCCTCCAAGCCGTCGACCACCCGCGGTCCCGGTCGCGAGATTAGGTCGTCGTCGATGGGGTAGACGGCGTCCTTCTGTAGCGCCGTCACGGCGCCCCATCCCGCTCTCTGTTTGACCTGCTCGACCGTCACTCCATATTTGGAGTCCCCGAGCACGACTATCTCCGGGTCCTTCTTGACGATCTCTTCCGAGCTGAGTTGGGCCCAGGGCATCTTGGCGTCGGCGGCCACGTTGATCCCGCCGGCCTGCGCGATCAACGAATCGATGAACGAGCCCGGCCCGGGCGTGAACGGCTTGCTAGGTTCGGTGGCGTCCAGTTCGTAGAAGACGCGAGGCTTTGCCGCCGACTTGGTTTTCGCCACCACGGCCTGCACCCGCTGGCGTAGCCCATCCTTCAGCTCCGTCGCCTG
>JAJZQK010000625.1 GCA_021847625.1 Chloroflexota bacterium | reverse complement strand
TGTCCTTTGTCGTACCGCGGATGCCGCGAGTCGATCTAGAGGAGACGGTGGGCTCGGTCAAAGAGCGCTGGCAGTTGGAGGTTGCTCGCAATCACGGGTCTCCACCTGCCCCACTCAAGGCATGCCCACCTCATCTCAGAGCGACCGCGTAACTCCTGTCACTGAGACCGGGGGTGGGAAGTCGGCGCACGAGCTGAGCGAGCGGCGTGGGGAAGAGCGGGCACTCGTGGGAACGCTTAGGAACTCGGAGCGAAGCGAGAGAACGTGTCAGCTTAGCCGTGACGCAAACCGCAGTATAATCTGGTAGCAGGTTGAGGAGGGAAGAGCAGCCTGCGGATTCGAGGTGTCGAGTGGCAACGCTGTCTGCCGTGGACGCGGCGCTGTTCATCCGTCTGCACGTGGTACTGCTGGTGTACGTGAACCGGAAGCTCGGTCTCGTGCCCGGAGTCGACTCGGAAGAGGCTTTCCGGGCAAGCTCGCTGGAAGACAAGCTGAAGATCCGCGATGCCCTGTACGCGGACCCGCAGGTCATCGATTCCTTCATCGCCGAGAACCCCGCCAGGATCCCCCCGGACGAGCTGGCTCTGGTCGCCACGTGGAAGCAGGCCGTCGCCGGGAAGTTCTACATCTTCCGGTACCTGAAACGCTACACGGTATTCCTAAATGACAAGGAGCCGCCGAAGGCCTACGGCGTCCTCGGCATCACCGACGAGATCGAACACATGTTCAGACAAGACCCGCCAATAATGGTCACGACGGTGCTCCTCCCTTGGCGGGACAAGATCATCTACGATGGCTTGGTGCAGTCCTACAACGTGTACTTCGGCGCGGGCATCCGTGGGAGCCTCAACCAGACGTATCAGAAGATCAAGGCCACCACCGGCATCATCGAAACGCTCAGTGGCCCTGCGGGTGGGCAACAGGTCCCACGCCGATCGAAGAAGCACGGCCCATCGGTAGAGGAGCTGCTAGCTGCACTGGACCGGATCGAGCAGGAGACTGCCGGGCTGAAGATGCCCGAGACGCCGGCGCAGCGGAGCGCCTTGGGCGTGCTGCGAGCAGCCGTGGACCTGGCGCGAGCCGCGGTGCACGAGCGGGCCAATGTGGACGAGGTAGTACGCGCGGGGCGCCGACTGAACAGCGCCCTGAACCGGCTCTACACGGCGCTGGATCTTAGATAGAGTAGCACGCAGCCAGGCAATCGGCAAGCCAACTCCTACCGCCGCTTGCACTCGAAGGTGAAGTCATCGCCTTGGTGGTACATCAGCACGAAGGTCAGATGATCGCCCTTCAGTGTCAGCGTTCCGGCGCCGTTCACCGGGTCCAACTCGTCCATCCCCTCAAAGCTGAACACCACTCGGTCGGCGCCCTCCAGGCGGCCGTCCAGATCCCCGGTCTGCAGACCGACCTGATAGTCGCCGACGACCTCGTCGCCCTCCTGGCGGAGCCGGACGTACGGTGCCACCTCCATGGACAGATAGTCGTCATCGAAGTCGGGGCTCGATACCACATCCCACGTCCCGGTGAATGGTGCTCGATGTTCCATTACGCTTCCTCCACTGCACGACGCTCGCGACCTCGGAGTCCAGACCTAACGGCGAGCGCGCTCTCCTTCGATGGCTTTGCGGAGCTCGTCCTTGAGCGCGGGGTAGCGCCGATAGGTGACGAAGAGCTCCTGGTAGTAGCGCTCGAACCCTGAGGCGCGTCCTTGCAGGCCCCGCAGGCTCCGGATCACCCGGCAGGAGGCCCCGGCCATCTCGTAAGTCGCACAGTTCCTCCCGTCGGCGAACCGCTCCACCAATAGTTCGTAGAGGCGCACCGCCTCGTCGAGGAGGTCACTGGCGGGCAGGGGACGGGCTATCGCCTCCAGGAGATCGCCGTGCTCGCGGACGATCGCGGGGGCACCCCCCAGTTCCTTCGCCAGCGCCTCGTCGGGCGGCTGGCGTGTGTCGGCCAGTCCCACCCGGACGCAGCCGGTCGCCACCGCCCGGAGCAGATCGTCGTCGCCCCAGCCCGCCGGAACCCGAGGGTCCGCCGCCCAGGCGACTGCCGCCTGCTAATCCCCCTCCAGGAGGTAGGCGAAGCCGAGCAGGCCAGCCGTGAGGAGTGCGCCAACCGAGTAGCTCGCCTGCTGGGCCTCGGCGAGCACCTCATCTCGCAGTTGGCTGCTGAGTTGTGGGAAGAGGGTGTCCCAGCGCCCGACGGCTCGGGCCGCGTCGCGCAGAGCCAGGTAGACCGAGGCCATCCGCCGCTGACCGAAGAGCGCCAGCAGCGTCTCGACGGCCTCGGCCGGCCGTTCGAGGTGGATCAGTGCCTGGCCGCGCGCCTCCTGGAGTAGCAGCCGATAGCGACTTGCGCCCGGAAGCTTGGCGAGCCCTTCCTCGGTCCAGGTCAACACCTCGGGCCAGTTCTGCTGTTCCCGCTCACGCTCGACGAGATCCTCGTAGGGCCAACCTTGCTGCGGACCGATCTGCCGGCAGAGAGATGCGTAGTCGGTCGTGGTGCGATACCGTCGATAGAACTCACGGAGCAGGTCGCTCGGGTGCGACAGCAGAAGAGGGTGCGGTCCTTGCGACGACGGCTGGCGCGCCCGCTCGATGAGTGCGGCCTCCAGGGCGGCCATCAGGTCAGATCGACGTGCCCAGGCGCCCAGCAGGGCGCAGCGTCGGCTGCCGGCGTAACGTGTCTTGCCCGACGCGTCGATCGCCGTCGTGGCCGCGTCCGGGTCACCCCGGCTGATCGCGATGAACAGGTGCTCCTTGGTCACGTCGATGTCGGTGCGCAGCGCCTCCGCCGGGTTGGCGCGCGTGAAGTGGAAGCCATCCTCGACGAGGTGGAAGATATCGGACAGCGCGAGGTACGCCTCGACCGCGACCGAGAACTGCCCGGCGCGGAACAAGCTATCGGTGGCGGTGAACAGATCGTCCATCTCGTCGATCCAACTGTCGTCACCATAGCCACGGTGGGCCTGGTATTCGGGGTCGTAGCCCACCCCGCCCTGGACGTAGATACCGTTGGCGATGTCGTCGTGCAAGACCTGGATGCGAGCGAGGAGGTCTTCGCCGTCTGCCAGTCCCATCG
>JAJZQK010000624.1 GCA_021847625.1 Chloroflexota bacterium | reverse complement strand
AATTCGAGGTGCACCTGAATAATTTCGTCCCCACATATGAGATGCACATCGGATTCTTCGATCTCCCTTAGACCGTAGCGAAACCAGGAAAAGCCAAGAAATAGGCCGTCCGCTGGCTGAATCCGAGTCTCAAATTGGCCTACGATCCGCTGTTTTGCCTGTGTGGTCTGCAATCCGACAACCGCGCTGCGGCTGGCGATTGGACTGGGGCGAGGCGGAGCAGTCAAAGACCGCCTGGCTGGTTGCTCAGGGGCCGGCACCATCGCGCCGAATCCGTGCGAGCTCAGAAGCACTCGATATGGTCGCAGGGGTTCATGAGCGGGAGTTGCAGGCTGGACTGGTGGTCGGGGTCGGAGTCGATGGTGATGGTGGCCGGTTTGTAGTCCTCGGGCTTGGCGGTCATGATGTTGGGCACGAAGGTCTGCGGGTTGCGGTCGTAGAGCGGGAACCAAGTGGACTGGATTTCGACCATCACGGTGTGGCCGGCCTTGAAGACGTGATCGACGTCATGGAGGCTGTAGCGGTACTCGTGGATGGAGTTGGCGCGCAGGGGCGTGGGGTTGCTAAAGCCGGAGAGATAGCGTCCGCGAAAAATTTCGGCGTTGGTCATGAGCTGGTAGCCGCGCATCTTGGGGTCGGGGTCGTCGTCGGGGTACTGGTCGATGAGCTTGACGATCATGTCGTTGTCGGAGCCGGTGGTGGAGGCGTAGATGTCGGCGACGACTTCGCCGGTGACGATGAGGTCCTTCTTGAGCACGGGCAGCTTGAAGACGGCGACGTCGGGACGGGTGGTGACGAAGCGCTGATCTTCGGTGAGCCAGTTGAACCACTGCGAGCCCTCGGAGTAGGTGGGCTGGATGGGGCGGTGGCGATAGGGCACGGGGTTGGCGGGGTCGCTGGTGTAGGTGGTTTTGCCCTGCGTGGTGGGGCCGTTCCAACTGAGCTGGCCGCCGGGGAGCAGGTAGAGGCTGTTGGTTTCGGCTTTGAGCGGCGGGAACTCGGAGTAGCGCTGCCAGGTGTTGGAGCCGGTCTGGAAGCTGGCGGTGTTCTGGAGGTCGAAGCCGGGCTGGTCTTTCAGATAGTGGCCGAAGAATTTCGCTTCGATGTTGGCGCGGAACTCTTTGCCGATGGGCTCGCCGAAGTTGAGATCGCCGAGGCCGCGGGACGAGGCAGCCCAGTAGCCGTGACGCCAGGGGCCGAGGACGAGGAAGTTGTCGTGATCCTTGTCATGCGGCTGGAGCTTGGCGTACTCCTCCTGCGGGCCGTACATGTCTTCCTGGTCGTAGTAGCCGCCGACGGTGAGGGTGGGGACGGCGACGGTGTTGAGGTGATTTTCAACGCCGCGTGAGGACCACTCGCTGTCATAGGCGGGATGCTCGAGGAAGAGCTTCCAGGTGGGGAGCATTTTGGAGCCAGATCGCTTGACGTCTTCGGCGAAGGAGCCGCGCTGGAGGAAGAAGTCGTAGCCATCGACCGGCTTGCCGTCTTTGTCCTTGCCGTAGCTGACCTGGGAGTTCTCTTTGCTGGACTCCATCAAAAAGACGTAGTCGTAGCCGTAGGACTGGCGAAAGGCGCCATTGTGGAAGAAGTCGTCGCCCTTCCAGACGTCGATCATGGGGGCCTGCGGGGAGACGGCTTTGACGGCGGGGTGGGGGTCGATGCCGGCCATCATGGCGAGGAAGCCGGGATAGCTGGTGCCGACGACGCCGGCGCGGCCGTTGTTGCCGGGGACGTTTTTGATGAGCCAGGCGACGGTGTCGGAGGCGTCGGTACTTTCGTCGATGGCCTTGGGGTCTGGACTGCCGGAGGGGCCGCTGGCGCCATGGTCGGCGAGCGGGCGCATCATGACGAATTCGCCTTCGCTCTTGAAGCGGCCGCGGATGTCTTCGCAGACGTAGAGGTAGCCGTCGCGGGCAAGCTCGGGTCGGCTGGCGGAGAAGGAACCGCGCGTAGTGCCGTCGCAGCCGTAGGGGGTGCGCTGCATAAGGATGGGCAGGGGCGTGGTGATGTCGGCGGGCTTGAGGATGACGGCGTGGAGCTTGACGCCGTCGCGCATGGGAATCATGACCTCGGCGCGCTGGTAGTCGTGAAAGACGTGATGGACGGGCTCGCCGGTGCGGCGGTAGACGTTGTCCGGTTCGCTGGAGTGGACGACCTGGGCACCGCGGCCATTGGCGTCGAGCGTGAAGCTGAAGGTGTTTTTGGAATCGGGGACAGCGAACTGGAGCGGCGAGGATGGCGTGAGCGTGGTGGGGATGTTGCGTTCGGACTCGACGGTGAGGTGGCCATCCTGCACGTAGAAGCTGAAGGGCGTGTCGGGCTCGGCCGAGCTGGTGTACTCGCCGGTGAGGGCCTGCAATTGTTCGGCAGAGACCTGTGCCGGCGCGGGGGCATTCTGGCTGGGCTGAGCGGGAAGCGCGATGGGCAGGACGAGGCAGAGGGTGACGAGCGCAGCGCGGAAACGATGCAAGGCGAGGACCTCCGGAAATCTAATGCGCGTGGCCGTGGTGCGAGTGCGGTGCGTTGCCTGCCATTTCTTCGATGGGGACGACGCAGCCCTCGAGTTCGCCGCAGCCGATGTGTTCGAACTGGATGGTGGTGTGGCTGATGTGGAAGTGGTCGTGGAGGACGTGGTTGAGCTTGACGAGGATGCAGGCGCTCTCAGAGGGGGGAATGTCGGCGATGGTGACATGGCAGGCGAGGGCGCGGGACTGCGAGCCGAGGCTCCAGACGTGGAGATCGTGGACGTTGACGACGCCTTCGACGGCCTCCATGGCGGAGCGGATGCCCGGCAGCGAGACGCCGCGTGGGGCGCCTTCGAGGAGGATGTTGAGGGTTTCGCGGACGATGCCGATGCTGGACCAGAGGATGAGCGCGGCGATGGCGAGCGAGAGGACGGGGTCAATCCAGTTCTGGCCGGTGAGGAGGATGCCTGCGCCCCCGGCGATGACTGCGGCGGTGGAGAGCGTGTCGCCAGCCATGTGCAGGAAGGCGGAGCGGATGTTGACGTCGCGAGCGACGCCCCAGAGCAGAGCGGCGATGACGCCGTTCATGAGGACGCCGGCGGCGGCGGTGTACATCATGAT
>JAJZQK010000014.1 GCA_021847625.1 Chloroflexota bacterium | reverse complement strand
ATGATCGCGATGACTTACGGGTACATCTACGTGGCCCGCGTCGCGATGGGCGCCAACGACGCCCAGACCCTGCGGGCGATCCTCGAGGCCGACGCCTACAACGGGCCGTCGCTGGTCATCGCCTACAGCCACTGCATCGCCCACGGCATCGCGATGCACAAGGAGCTGAACCAGCAGAAGCTGGCGGTGCAATCCGGCTACTGGCCGCTGTACCGCTACAACCCGGCGCTGGCCGCCCAGGGCAAGAACCCCTTCACCCTCGACTCCAGAGAGCCGACGGTGCCGCTCGAGGACTACGCCTACAACGAGACGCGCTATCGCATGCTCGTGCAGAGCAACGAGGAGCGCGCCGAGGAGCTGATGCGGGCGGCGAAGAAGGAGACGCGGGAGCGCTGGAACCGCCATCGTCAGATGGTGGAGTTCTTCAAGCCCGAGGCCCCGGCGCCAAAGGAAGAAGCGGAATAGGGCTTCTCCCCGGCCACCGGAGGCCAGGACAGGGTGGGGTTTGCACGGGGATTCCCGCGCAAATCCCACCCTTTTGTTATTATTAAAGGAGAGAGAGAAGCCAGCCGCGGCCGAACGGGCAGCGGACGGCTTCGGCATCTCTCAGGATCCGCAATCTTCGGAGGTCGCACGTATGCCTGATTTGAGTACTACCTATCTAGGCTTGAAGCTGAAGAACCCGCTGGTCGCCTCCGCCTCCCCGCTCTCCCAGAAGGTGAGCCGGGCCTGCAAAATGGAAGAAGCAGGGGCCGCCGCCATCGTCATGTACTCCCTCTTCGAGGAGGAGATTCGTCACGATGTCGCCGAGCTCGACTACTTCCTGACGAGGGGGACGGAACACTACGCCGAGGCGTTGACCTACTACCCCGAGCTGGACTACGAGAATCTGGGGGCCGACACCTACCTGGAGCACCTGCAGGCCCTCAAGAAGGCGCTCAGCATCCCCGTCATCGGCAGCCTCAACGGCGTCTCCCTCGGCGGCTGGCTGGACTACGCGCAGATGATCGAGCAAGCCGGCGCCGACGCCCTGGAGCTGAACATGTACTACCTGGCGGCCGACCCCAGCGTCACCAGCGAGCAGCTGGAGAAAGGCTACTTCGAGCTGGTCAAGGAAGTGCGCTCGCGGGTGAAGATACCGCTGGCGGTCAAGCTCAGCCCCTTCTTCACCTCCATCTCCGGCTCGGTCGCCAGGTTCGTAGAAGCGGGCGCCAACGGCCTCGTGCTGTTCAACCGCTTCTTCCAGCCAGACCTCGACCTGGAGGACCTGGAGGTGGTGCCGAACCTGGTGCTGAGCACCTCCGCCGACCTACGACAGTCGCTGCGCTGGATCGCGATACTGTACGGGCGGGTGCAGGCCGACTTCGCGGCGACGAACGGCGTCCACACGGCCGAGGACGTGCTCAAGGTGCTGATGGCCGGCGGGAGCGTGGCGATGATGGCCTCGGAGATCCTGCAGAACGGCTACGGCCGCTTCGGCGAGATCAGGGCCGACCTCGAACGGTGGATGACCGAGCACGAGTACGCCTCGATAGAGCAGATGAAGGGCAGCATGAGCCAGCGCTCCGTCGCCTCGCCGGTTGCCTTCGAACGCGCCAACTACATCAAGGGACTGAGGTCCTTCCACGAGTCGGTGCTTCTCTAGCGCCCGCCGGGTCGGCGGCCGCGGGGAGGAGCTTCCTGCGGCCAGGCCGCTCCTCCGACAACACGGAGGGGCGGACCGGCTCCGGGTCTCATATTCGCGGGGCGGCCCCACCAAGGACCATGGCGGCAGGGGACAAGCCCCTGCCCTACAGGCTGATGGTCGTCTGAGGTGATACATGTAGGGCAGGCCCTTGTGGCCTGCCGCCCTGGCCGGCTCGACGCCGGCCCTCAGGACGACCCTCACCCTTACCCTCTCCCTGGAAGGGAGAGGGAACCCTCATTCGTCCGCTATTTGTAGGGGCGAGTCCGCCTCAGAGGCGGACTCGCCTCGCCCCCAAGGGCCGCTGGCCCTTGCGGCTAAACCACTTCCACGAGGGGGGCCACCTCGGCGAGGTTGCGCCCGCCCGCCTTCGCCACGTAGAGGGCCTTGTCGGCTGCCGCGAGGAGCGTCGCCGACGAATCCTCCCAGGTCGGTTGGATGCTCGCCACGCCGACGCTCACGGTGACGCGGCCGCCCCAGCCGGCCGGATGCAGGAGGTCCTTGGCCAGCACCGCCTGCCGGACCTCGTCGGCGACCCGCCTGGCCCCGCTCAGGTCGGTTTGGGGGAGGATGACGGCGAACTCGTCCCCCCCGTAGCGCGCCAGCAGATCGCCCGGCCGTTTGAGCACCTCGCTTATCGCCGCGGAAACCTCGAGCAGGCAGCCATCGCCGGCCTGATGGCCGTAGGTGTCGTTGTAGGCCTTGAAGTGGTCGAGGTCGATCATGACCAGGGACAGCGACGAGCAGCCGCGCACCGCCCGCTTCCATTCCCTGGCCAGGCACTCGCCGAAGAAGCGCCGGTTGGGGACCTCGGTCAGCGGGTCGAGGAGCGACAGGCGCCGCAGCCGCTCATTGGATTCGGCGAGGTGCGCGTTGGC
The DNA here is from genome assembly GCA_021847625.1 of Chloroflexota bacterium. The sequence goes on along the minus strand of JAJZQK010000014.1, from coordinate 14,745 downwards.
CTTTTCCAGTTCAGCCTGCTGCTGTTCGATCAGGCGCCGGTCGAGATACGCGTTGACGCGGGTGAGGAAGGTCACGCGCGAGACGACGAAGGCCAGGAGAGCCATCAGCGTGCTGTTGACCAGGTCGGGGCCGACTCGAAGTCCATCCGCCATCTCCAGGTGCAGAAGCGTGCCCACCAGTACGGCCCAGGCGAGACCGAACGCGGCCAAACCCTTGCGGTTGCCCATGGGGAGAAAGGCGGCGACGGTAAATATGGACAGCAGGTAGATGCCCATACTGGTCTGAGAGGTGAGGCCGAGGCCGATTTGCAGAACGGCCACCGTAACGCCCCCCAGGAAGAAGCCGGCCTCGCACACCCGGTGGCGGAAGGCGACGTCCCCCGGCGAGGCGGGGCGACGACAGGCGAATAGGAAGGCCAGCGCAAAGGCGATCCAGCCCAGGCGCAGGACGGCCAGCTCCCCCCAGGCCGCCCTGACCGCCTCCACTTGGCTCCCGACGTAGGCGTCCATGGCGATGAAGCAAGGGGTAGAGAAGACTACAATCCAGGCGACAATGCGCAGGCGGGACAGGTTGGTATGGATGAGGATTCGGTCGAGGTCCGCCCGTTCAGCCTCGCCCAGGGCGGGGCACCAGGTAGCACGTATCCGGTTTAGTCGATCAATCATAACAATCGGGGCGCGATAGCCGTCTCCAGGGCTTGCGCCAAAAGGCCCTGGCAGGGTTGGCTGCCGGCAGGCAAACAGCGGCAAGCCATGCCAGCGGCTCGCCAGACGTAGTATCGATATGCTGTCGCATTTGCGGCCGCTTGGCAATGAGCATGCCTGGTATTATCTTGGCATGCCGTTTGGGCTACCGCCTCGGGTTGGCCGGTGACGCCGGCCGCCGCTCAGCCCTTCTCGAACTTCAGCGAGGCGGAGTTCAGGCAGTAGCGCAGGCCCGTCGGCCGGGGGCCGTCATCGAAGACGTGCCCCAGGTGGGCGTCGCACCTGCTGCACAGGACCTCCGTGCGCCGCATGAACAGGCTGTTATCCGGCCGGGTGGTGATCCTATCCTCGGCAATCGGCCGCGTGAAGCTAGGCCAACCGGTGCCGGAGTCGAACTTGTCCTCCGAGGAGAACAGGTCCTGCCCGCAGCAAACACAATGGTAGATGCCCTTCTCCTTCAGGTTGTAGTATTCGTTGGCGAAGGGCGGCTCGGTGCCGCCCTGGCGCGCCACGCGGTACTGCTCGGGCGTGAGCTGCTCCCGCCACTCCTGATCGCTCTTGCGGACTTTCTCCCTCATCCCCGACTCCTCTCTATTGACGACGCGCGACCGGCAGCAGGCACCGTAACACCAATTGCCTTCAGTCCAGACCCATGTCGGCCCCCGCCTACACATGGAGCGCGGAGAGAAATAGGACACTCAGATCCGCAATTGGTATTGGTCCAGCCCGGTCGCGCGACCGCGTTCTATGGCTATGCGGATGCAATTTCCACACCAGGAGGGGAGCCTAGCCACCGCTCGTTTGCCAAGCAGGAAGGCACTTTGCCGCGCGCTACGTCGCGGGCGAGGGACGCCGCCGGCGGTCGGGTCAGGCCGAGGCAGGCGGGGGCCTGCTACTCGAAGCGATCCACCGCGTTGGCCGCCCTGATGAAGGCCTGTTCCAGGGACTTGTCGTAGGGGAAGAAGCCGTCGCGCTCGCCGCGGTTCCACTTGGCCCGCAGCTCCGGCACATCGATCCTCCAGTCCGGGCGGATGCGCCTGGTGATCTCGCGCAGGTCGAGGTGGAGTTCGTGCGTCGTCGGCCGCCCCCAGAACCAGTAGCCTTCATAGATCTTGAAGATCCTGAGGCCCGGCTCCAGCACAAACGTATAGGGGATCATCGGGTCGTTGTAGGGGTCGGTGTACTCCTGAATGTCGAGGTCCTGCTGGACGACGCGCATATCGTCGTAGAGGAAGGTCCAGTCGGCGCCGACCCCCTGGCGGAGATCGTTCACCTCCTCCAGGGTGTCCGTGGTGATCGTGACCAGGCGGGTGTAGCCGACGGCACAGTGCTTGGAGAACTGGACCATGTCGTGCAGCTGCTGGCGCTCCTTGGCGCAGTAGAAGCCGCGCGACAGCATCAGGACCATCGGGTCGTCCCCCTGCAGGAACGACAGCCTGCGCGGCGTATTGGTATGGTCGGGCAGCTCGTAGTCGGGGAACACTGCGCCTACGACAATATCGGCTCTCACGAAGTACCTCCTTCGGCTGGAAAAGAGAACCAAAAGAAGCCGACCGTTCGTGGATGGTCGGCTTCTGGACTACTCTCGGCCGCATTGGTAAGCCGGGCCGTCAATCCTCACCCCCGCCCCGCCACCCCCGGCCGCCGCGATCATCCGCGCGTTAGTGCGAAGTTGAGGACGTATTCTTCCTGTACTTCAATGCTAGCACATGGCCGCCCAGTGATCAAACCGACCGGCATCCGTTCCCACCGCGGCAGATCATCTCGCCCACCTTGACAAGCACTGCCGGGCCATCGTAAAACTAAGTCGATTAACTAGGTCAAGTAACTCAGCAATTGGCTTCGACAGCCGGGAGGTAGGCCTGCTTTGCCGACAAAGGTTCTCGTCGTGGACGACGAGGTCAACCTCGTCAACCTCGTCAAAGGCTATCTGGAGCGCGAAGGGTACGCCGTGCTCACCGCCGGCGACGGCCGCTCCGCTCTGCAGGCGATCCGCGAGGCGGACCCCGACCTCGTGGTACTGGACGTGATGCTGCCGGAGGTCGACGGCGTGGAGGTCTGCCGCCAGCTGCGCCAGTGGTCGGATGCCTACGTCATAATGCTCACGGCCCGCTCCGAGGAGATCGACAAGATCGTCGGCCTCTCCGTCGGCGCCGACGACTACCTGACCAAGCCCTTCTCCCCGCGCGAACTGGTAGCACGAATCAAGGCGATGCTGCGCCGGCCCAGGGGTGGGGCGGGCCCGGCGTCGGCGGGCACACCGCTCACCTTTGCCGGCCTATCCGTCGACGTCGACCGGCACGAGGTAAGACGCGACGGCGAGGAGGTGTCCCTGACGCCGTTGGAGTTCAGCCTTCTCGCCACTCTGGCCGCTCAGCCCGGCCGCGTGTTCACCCGCGCCCAGCTGCTGGAGAGCGTGTGGGGCCACGACTACTTCGGCGACGACCACGTCGTGGACGTGCACGTCGCTTCCCTACGCAAGAAGATCGAGGATAACCCTGCCCAGCCGCGCTGGATCCAGACGGTGCGCGGGGTGGGCTACCGGTTCGTGGAGCAATCGCTATGACCACCTGGTTGTTCAAACGGCTGGGGATTCAGGGCCTGCGCCTGCACTCGAAGATCTTCCTCGCCCAACTGGCCGTCATCGCCGTGGGCGCGGCGACGCTCTTAATGGCGATGAGCCTCATCGCGCCCCTCTTCTTCGACCAGCTCTGGGTACGGGCGATGGAGGGGATGATGGGGCCGGGCGGCATGATGGGGTCGGGCGGGCTCGGCGGCATGATGACCGGCATGGCCGACTCCTTGAACAGCACGACGGCGCAGGTCTTTCAAGAGGCCGTCACCTACTCCCTGGCCGTCGGTACGGCGGTGTCGATCCTGGCGGCGATGGTGGTGAGCATGTTCGTCTCCCGGCGGCTCGTCGAGCCCGTGAGCCGGTTAGTCGGGGCGAGCCATCGCATTGCCGCCGGCCACTACGCCGAACGGGTGGACGCGAGCGCGAGCGACGAGATCGGCGACCTGGCGCAGAGCTTCAACGCCATGGCCGCCTCGCTGGAAGAGACCGAGCGGCGCCGGCTGGCCCTCGTCGGCGACGTGGCCCACGAGCTGCGCACACCCCTGGCGACGATAGAGGGCTACGCCGAGGGGCTGATCGACGGCGTGGTGGAGCCCACGCCGGAGACGTTCGCCCTGCTGCACACCGAGGCCGGCCGCCTGCGGCGGCTGGTGGACGACCTGCAGGAGCTCTCGCGGGCCGAGGCCCACCAGATCGCCCTCCATCCGCGGCCCGTGCCCGCCGCGCGCCTGCTGGAGATGGCGGGGGCGCGCCTCAACCCCCAGTTCGCGGAGAAGGGGGTCGCCCTGGCCGTCGGCGCTGCCGACGGCCTGCCCGCCGTGCTGGCGGACGAGGACCGCACGGTGCAGGCGCTCGTCAACCTCCTCGGCAACGCCCTGCGCTATACGCCGGCCGGCGGGCGCGTCGACCTGGCCGCCCGGCGCCGCGGCGGCCTGGTGGAGTTCGCGGTGGCGGACACCGGCGTCGGCATCCCGGCCGAGAGCCTGCCCCACATCTTCGAGCGCTTCTACCGCGTCGACCGCTCGCGGTCGCGCACGGGCGGCGGCAGCGGCATCGGCCTCACCATCGCCAAGCACCTCGCCGAGGCGCAGGGCGGCACGCTCCGCGCCGAGAGCCCCGGCCCCGGCCGCGGCGCCACCTTCACCCTCGCCCTCCCCATTGCTCCCTAGCACCGATCGTCTCAGGCCGAGTCATGTTTCGGTCCACGCCGTTACGTAGTGCGGCCGTTCGCCCCTACAAATAGCAGGATGGTAGGCGCCTGCACGCATCATTTCCGCTGAAGACACTAAGGAGCATCCCTATTTCTTGACCGAATCTTGATCTTCCCGTCGGGGGAAACTTGACGTTCGCCCGTTATTATCTAGGCAGAGATATGGGAGAGATCCCAAGCGGCAAAGGAAGGAGGCGAGACAAATGATGTTCGGCTACGGACTGGGGCTCTTCGGCGGCTTCGGGATGATCTTTGGCATGCTGTTCTGGATCGGCCTGCTGGTCCTCGTGATCTGGGCAATCGCCTCGTTCTTCGGCAGGTCCGGCTCGCGGCCCTCCACGGGCGACTCGGCGCTGCGGATCCTCAGGGAGCGCTATGCCCGGGGCGAGATCAGCCTGGCGGAGTTCGAGCAGGCTCGCCAGGACCTGCAGTAGATAGATCACCCAGCGTGTATATCAGGTGTCAGAAAGAGGAGGTACGAAATGGGTAGTTGGCGACGCGTTCTACTTGTCGGCGGGGTCATTGTGGCCCTGGTGCTCGGCCTCGGCGCGGCCGGGTTGGCCTTCGCCCAGACCCCGACGCCCAACGGCGCCCCGTGGTCGGGCTGGACCTGCCCCTGGTGGGGCAACAACGGCCATGGGACCCCGAGCCCCCAGGGCGGGCCGGGCTACGGCCCGGGCATGATGGGTGGCCGCTGGGGCGGCGGGCCCGGCATGATGGGCGGCTGGGGGCCGCAGGGCAACGTGGCGCCCACCACGGGCGCCTCCATCTCCATCGACGACGCGAAGAAGGCGGTGGAGAACTACGTAGCCGGCTATAACGACCCCAACCTGGCCGTCGACGAGGTGATGGAGTTCCAGTATAACTTCTACGCCATCGTCAAGGACAACAGCACCGGCATCGGCGCCTTCGAGGTGCTGGTGAACAAGAGCAACAGCTACGTCTCGCCGGAGATAGGCCCGAACATGATGTGGAACACCAAGTACGGGCACATGGGCGGCTGGGGCGGCATGATGGGAGGCTGGGGATACGGCCAGCCCAACGGCACGAACGCCGGCCCGCTGACGGTGACCCCCGACCAGGCCACGCAGAAGGCCCAGGAGTACCTCGACCGCTATTATCCCGGCTCGACGACGGAGGAGCCCGACCAGTTCCCCGGTTACTACACGGCGCACACGCTGAAGGACGGCAAGATATCGGGTATGCTCTCGGTCAACGGCTACACCGGCGACGTCTGGTACCACTCCTGGCACGGCGACTTCATCCAGGAGATTGAAGGTTAGACCGACCGGGAACGCAACTTGCACTTTACGGGCTCAGACCGAAGGTCCGGCGCCTCCGCAGGGTAAACCAACCTCGTGGGCAGCTCGACCGGCGGGAGGGAGTAACAATGCCCAGACAACTCGACCTAAGCGCGGCGCCGAAGATCGACCTGCGGACGGCGAAGGGTATGCACGAGCGACAGGCGGCGCTTTTCGTCGACGTGCGCAGCGCCAAGTCGTACGAGCAGTCGCACATCCCCGGCGCGGTCTCGATCCCCATCGGGGAGCTGGCCCGCCGCCTGCAGGAGCTGCCGCGGGACAAGCCGATCATATTCTACTGAGCTTGACACCACGAGGAATCCAGCGCCCGGGCGGCGCTGTTCGTGCAGCGGTACCGACAATACGGCAACGTAGCGGCCCTGGTCGGCGGCATCCACGGCTGGCAGTCGGCGGGCTACCCCCTCGCGGGTAACGAGCCCGAGGAACGGCTCAAGGCGGCCTGACGACCACCCACCCCGGAGAAGCGCCGAGCGATAGCCGGGCGCGCGCTTGCGCCCGGCTATCGCTTTGGGATCGGCCCTGCTCGCCTTATACCAATCGCCCTAAGCTGAGCCCCTATCGACCCATGCCATTACGTAGTGGCGGCCGTCCCTCTGGGCTATGCCCAGGGACGGAGGCCTGGCCGCCGCAGCCGGGTTAGCCATCTCCCCCGAGAAGCCGGGCGCTGGGAGCATCTGGCACTGATATTGCCCCCTGAGTCATTATTGACGGCCCTCTTCACAGAGCACGACCGGTGGCTAGTGGCTGCCGCACGTGTGCTGCCCTCCATGAGGAACCGCGAATCAGAGGAAAGGGGGTGAGAAGAAGATGGCGACGGAACCCAATATCGCACAGCACTTGGACTTCGCCCGGGCGCTGACGCACGGCGTCGTCGGCGGGCTCATCGCGGGCATCACCTTTGCCATCGCCGAGATGATCCTCGCGGCTCTGACCGACACGGGGCCCCTGGCCCCGCTGCAGATGATCGGGGCAATCCTGCTCGGGCCTGCCGTCCTACCGCAGGCCGGGCCGACGGCTGGAATAATCGTCTCCGCATTCATTGTCCATTTCGTCCTGTCCGCGATCTACGGCGTGATCCTGGCGGCAGTAGCGCCCTTGCTCCCATTCATTCAGCCCTCGGCGGCCCAAATGACCGTCCTGGGGATGCTATTCGGGCTGCTGGTCTGGGCCGGCAACTACTACCTGATCGCGCCCGCGGCGTTCCCGTGGTTCACCCACACGCAGCCGCTCGTGCAGATGACCGCGCACATCCTGTTCTTTGGCGCCGTCCTCGGCTACTTCCTGGGGACGCGGTTGAGCCGGTATGGTGAACCGGCCCAGCCATAGGGGCCAGAGGCCGGTGTAGACAGCAGTTGAGGGGAGCGGCGATCGCCGCTCCCCTCGTTTTGGCTCCAGCACGGTGGCACAGAACTTGCTTGCCCTCCTACTGACACGGCCGTCGTCGGCGTGTCGGGCGCACTTCACCGGCTAGGAGGGAACGACCTATGAGGACGCCGATTGGGCACACGCGCTGGGCCATCGCCGAAGGCTACATCCCCGCTTGGAGCAACGGTCCCGAACCCCAGATGCTCAGCCACGAGACGGCCTGCCTCCTCAACACCGCCGATCAGGAGGCCCGCGTCGAGATAACCATCTACTTCAAGGACCGCGAGCCGGCCGGGCCCTACCGCGTCACCGTGCCAGCCCGGCGCACCTTGCACCTACGCTTCAACAGCCTGAACGATCCCGAGCCGATCCCGAAGGACACCGACTACGCCAGCGTCATCGAGTCGGACTTGCCGATAGTCGTCCAGCACACCCGCCTGGACTCACGCCAGGCGGAGAATGCCCTGCTCTCGACCATTGCCTGGGCAGGTTGATTGCCCCTGGAATCGTTTGCGTTCCTAACATCGCAGGCAGGGGCGTGCTGAACAGTCCAGGATAGCAGATACTGGAGCGCTCGCCGTCGAGAGGGGCTCTAGAGACGTGGCCCGTTCCCTCGCCACCCCAGGGCTCCTGTCATCCCCGCGAAAGCGGGGATCCATCTGGCCGGGGAAGACGCCGCGAGGGGACAAGCCCCCGCGCTACAGCCTGCTTGGCGACGGGGAGTAAAACGGCGGCGGCCCGCCTGGCATTTGTAGGGGCGAACGGCGTTCGCTCTGTAAGGTCGGACTACTCAGCGATGGAGCTTCCCGGCGGGGATGACGGCCAGGCCGTGCCTGGTGAGGGCCTCGGCCGTCCTATTGACGGCCTCGTGCTTGTCCAGATAATTGCGCAGCAAGAGCGCCATCTCCCCCGCCTCCTCGATCTCCGCCTTGTCGCGGAAGTAGTCGAGGACGTCGGAGGGGTGCTCCCGCTCGGGCTCCACCTGCACGTCGCCGCCCTCATGCTTGGCAGAGATGTTGGCCACCCTCCCTGCCAGCTCCACCAGCTCGTCGCGTCGGTCGTAGGGCTGGCGGACGATGCTCTTCCAGGTCTCGGTGATGTGGTGCTCGAAGCGCACGACGTCCTCGAAGCCGAGGTCGCCACGGACCCGCGCCGAGAGCTCGATCGTCTCGTTGTTCACGGAGTTGGCGAAGTTGAAGCCGACCAGGGGGGTCGTGCCGTCGGGGCGGGCCAGTAGCTTGGCCGCGAGCAGCGTCCATAGCACCGAGTAGGGGTTGTCCGTGCCCATGAAGACGGAAATCTTGAACTGCATGTCCAGGCCCAGCTTGTAGAGCAGGTAGCCGACGAGGACCGTGCCCGGGTTCGTGTTGAGCACCTGCTGGATGCCATAGCGAGTGTAGTAGTACAGAAACTCGTCCGCCCAGCGCAGGGGGTAGTCGTTGGGCTGGCCGACGCCGCCGAAGTAGCCGGTGATCGTCTCGGGCCCGTTGAGGTGGATGTTCGCGCCGTCGGTGCCCTTTGTATCCAGCGTCTCCACGTAGCTGGCGCCGATGATCTGCATCGCCGCCGCCACGGCCAGGATATCACCCTGGTCGTGCTCTTGCTCCTTCATCTTGCGCACGCGGATGTAGCGGCCGGGCATCAGCTCGCGCCGGTCGATGGCGTGCCGGGCCTCGGCGATGAGCCACGGGAAGTACTGGAGGGCGCTGATCTCCAGCGTGACGGCGAGCATCTCGACAAACGGCAGCCGTGCCGCCTCCCCGCCGACAATGCTGCGCCGGTAGTCGGCCAGCGAGACGAAGGCGCCGCGGTCTCGTTCGCCCTGTAGCCATTGTAGGTCCTTCAGGTAGGGCGAGCCGCTCTCCTTCAGGCGGGCCAGCAGGTTGGGCAGGCCGCGGGCTTCGCGAGCCTTGGCATTAATCTCCTCGGGAGTGCCGTACTTCTCCACCACGCGCAGCACCCCCGCGACAAGTGGGTTATTGGGGTCTAGCAGGTAGCGGTTGATCTCTTCCAGCGTGGCCGGAGAAACCGCCAGCAGCTCTCTTAGCGAGTCCATCGGGTGACCTCCTCGTCATTCGCTCTCACCTCGATTATAGGCCACAGTCGGCGTTTCCGCCCCCCCCGGGTTTTCGTTCCGCGGGTGGTTTCTGGTACAATGGCAAAAGCAATTCGCCTGCCGGGGACCCTGCCGCGAGGTCGGGCCCGCCGGGGCGTTCGGCGGGTGCGGTGCACCAGGGAGGGGCGATGGAAGAGTTCCTGCAGGCCGAAACGATCATCATCGAGCTGCTGCTCGTAGTGGCGATCGTGGCGATGGCCGTGCGTCGCTTCCGCATTCCCTACACCGTGGCCCTGGTCGTCGTCGGCCTCGTCATCACCACCAGCCAGCCGATCGGCCTGGAGATGACGCCCGAGCTGATCCTCGCCCTGTTCCTGCCGCCGCTCGTATTCCAAGCGGCGTTCCACATCAACATCTCGGAGCTCCGCCACGATCTGGTGGGCATTCTCTTGCTCGCCGTGCCGGGGGTCATCCTCACGACGTCCATCGTGGGCAGCCTCGTCTCGGTCACGACCTCGCTGTCGCTGCCGCTGGCCCTGGTGTTCGGAGCCTTGATCGCGGCCACCGATCCAGTGGCGGTAGTGGCGGTGTTCCGCTCGCTGGGAGTGCCCAACCGACTTGGCCTCCTCGTCGAGGGCGAGAGCCTGCTCAACGACGGCACCGCCATCGTGATCTTCAACCTGATGCTGGTGAGCGCGCTCACGGACCGGCTGGACCTGGCGGCAGGAGCCCTCGACTTCGCGCGCGTGGCGGCGGGGGGCATCCTCATCGGCCTCTTCTTCGGCTGGCTCGTGTCGCAGGTGATCGCGCGGGTGGACGATTACCTCATCGAGACCACCCTCACGACGGTGCTCGCCTTTGGCACCTACCTGCTGGCCGAGCGGCTGCAGGTTAGCGGCGTGCTGGCCGTCGTCGCCGCCGGCCTGATCAACGGCAACATTGGCCCCTCGGGGATGAGCCCGACCACGCGCATCGTCTTGTTCAACTTCTGGGAGTACGTGGCCTTCCTCGCCAACTCGCTCGTCTTCCTGCTGATTGGCCTGCGCGTGAACGTGCGGGCCCTCGCCGAGGCCTGGCAGCCGATATTCTGGGCAGTGGTCGCCGTCCTCGTCGGCCGGGTCGTCGTGGTGTACGGGCTCGGGCTCTTGGCCAACCGCTTTTCCGAACCGATCCCCTTCCGCTGGCAGAACGTCCTGGCCTGGAGCGGGCTGCGGGGGGCGGTGAGCCTCGCCCTTGCCCTGAGCCTGCCGCTGGCCCTCGGCCCCGACCGCGAGGTGTTGCAGGTGATGGCCTTCGGCGTCGTCCTCTTCACGCTCCTCGTCCAAGGGACGACCATCCAGCCGCTGTTGGGTTGGCTGCGCGTGGGCGTCAGCCGCGGCGCCGATTCCCTGCGCTTCGAGGAGCTCCACGCCCGCCTGGCCGCCCTGCGGGAGGGCGAGCGGCATCTGAACACGATGCATCGCGAGGGTCTCCTGTCCTCCTATACTTGGGAGGACATGTCCTCCGTCATGCGCGACGAAGAGAACTCGCTGACGGAGCAGGTCAACGACCTCCTGGATACCAACCCCCGCCTGGCCGAGGAGGAACGGGAGGCCGCGCGCAAGGAGCTGCTGCGCGCCCAGCGGGGGGCGCTTATGGCCAACAGGCGCGACGGGTTGATCTCGGCCGAGGTGTTCGAGAAGCTCACTGTCGAGGTAGACGAGGCCCTGGAGGGCGAGGACCACCACCTCTCGCGCGAGAAGGCCAGCGAAAGCGAGGCGGCCGGCTAGCCGGCCTTGGGCTTCTTAGGCTCCGGCGCCGGCCGCTCATCGGGCCTCGCCTGGCGCTGGTGCTCGCCTCCCGGCGGCTGCCGGTTGAAGCGCATGAAGGCATCGAAGGCGTACCAGAGCAGCAGATAGCCGGGGACCTGACTGAGGCCCAGGCCCACGGTGAGGGTCTGGCGTAGGCCGAGGGCGGCCAGGCTGAGCGGGAAGAGGAGCTTGAGGTCCACCCGCCTGCCGGTGAGCCGGGAAAGCCGACGGTCCAGGTTGTCCAACGACCCTGTCACCTGTCTGGCCGTGATGCTGGGCCCGACGCTGGGCAGACCGACCAAATCCTCGACCGTCTTCGTGATGATCACGCCGGCATCCTCGAGCGCGGCTAGCACGTCGTGCGGCGAGCGATGGCGCTTGTCGTAGTGCACGACGATGCTACCCGTGCGAGCGTTCGTCCGCACGTGCTCCACGCCACGCTTGCCTAGCTCCTCGCGCACCTTCTGCGCCGCCTTTTCGCCGCGCTCCAGGCCGTGCAGCCGCACGCGCAGCCTGCCGGGGGTGCTGCTCACGACGTGTGCCTGGACCTGCGAAGCCTTCGCCATGGCACGTCTCCTCCGCCCGCGTCCCTCTCGGGGACCGCGACCGCGTTCTTCCCCCAGAAATGACCCCTCGCCAGGGATCCTCGTAGGGGCCGTCCGCCTTAGGCGGGCCGGGCCTCACCTACTTTCCAGTATACCATGCGCAGGGCGCCGCCTGGCGCCGGGGAAGGAGGCTGGCCAAATCTTGGCGGAGCGCACATCTTCTTTGTCTGTTGGGCCGCCATGTGGTAGGATGGAATTAGGGCTCCGCCGAAGAGGCAGAAGCCCGCAAGGCCGAGTTCCTGAGAAAGGAAGCGGGGGATCCAACATCTGGGGTGAATCTCTGGCGCAAGCCGGGGTAGGGGAGCTCTTTCAACCCGAACCCGTCAGCTAACCTCGTAGGCGCGTGGAAGAGGCCAAGCTAACAGCCTTGGCTCAGCCGGGGGCGCGCGCCTCCGGCTTGTCGTTTCTAAGGGGGGAGAGAATGTACGAGATTATCCTGGTTGCCTTGGATGGCTCGAAGTTGGCCGAGCGGATCATCGACGCCGTGGAACCGCTGGCCCAGAAGTTCGATTCCCTGTTGGTGCTGCTGCGGGCGACGGCTTCTCCGGAGATGATTCTCACCGGTACGGCCGTGGGCAGCCCCGGCGCGATCCCACCGACCGGGGCCCTGATCGACCCCACGCCCATCGTGGAGGCCGACCTGAATGACGCCCGGGATTACCTGGATGGCCTCGAACAGCGTCTGCGCGAAAGGGGCCTGCGCACCAAGCAGGACACCCCCGAAGGCCCGGCCGCCGAACAGATCATCGCCCGCGCCCGCGAATACAACGCCGGGCTGATCGCCATGACGACGCACGGACGCGGCGGCTTGGGTAGGCTGGTCTTCGGCAGCGTGGCCGACGAGGTGCTCCGCACAGTCACCATCCCCGTCCTTCTTCTCCGCGTGAAGGAGGCGGGCAAAGGGGAAGCCCGACGCCAATAGGATCGCAATGCGCCTAGCAGGGTGGCCCGTTACTTGCGGAGTCATCGTCTAGAGCGCCGGGGTGCGAAGCATCGCTTCCGCCCCGCCCGGCGCTGTTCCTGCCGGACCGCCCGCCAGGGGGGCTCCCGAGGCGGGTTCGGTAATTCGGTTATCACTTGGATAAGGAGTAAACCGCGCGATGGTCTTGTCGATTGACGATGTGAAAACCCTAGTGGAGCATCAATCCGGCCTGTGCGCCTCGGTCTTCATGCCCACCCACCGCAAGGTGGCCGAGAACAGGGAGGACCCGATCAGGTTCAAGAACCTGCTCCGCCAGGCGGAGGAACAGCTGGTGGAGCATGGCCTACGCAACACCGAGGCTAGGGAGTTGCTGGAACCGGCCTACCAATTGCCCCTGCAAAACGGGCAGTTCTGGCAGCACCAAGGCGAGGGTCTGGCCATGTTCTGCGCGCCGGAAGGGTTTCGCTACTATCGCGTCCCGCTGTCACTCCCCGAGCTGGTCGTCGTCGGGGACCGCTGCCACATCAAGCCTCTTCTGCCCCTCTTGACGAACGACGGTTCGTTCTACGTGCTGGCCCTCAGCCAGAACGCGGTGCGCCTGCTGCGCGGCACGCGCTACGGGGTGGCGGAGGTGCCCTTGGAGGACGTGCCGGCGGGCCTGGCCGATGCCCTCAAGTACGACGACCTCGAGAAGCAGCTCCAGTTCCATACCGGCACCCAGGCGCGGGGCGGCGAGCGCGCCGCGATGTACCACGGCCACGGGGCCGGTGAAGAGGACTTCAAGAACCAGATCCTACGCTACTTCCGGCAGGTGGACGAGGGGCTGCGCGAGCTGCTGCGTGACGAGAGGGTGCCGTTAATCCTGGCCGGCGTCGACTACCTGCTGCCGATCTACAAAGAGGCGAACAAATACCCGAACCTCGTCGAGCAGGGGATCACCGGCAATCCGGACGAGCTGAGTCCGGAGGAGCTGCGCGATCAAGCCTGGCAGATGGTCCAGCCGCTCTTCGCGGCCGCCCAGAACGAGGCCGCCACCAAGTTTGTCCAGCTCTCGGGCAGCGCCCAGGCCTCGCGCCACCTGCGGGAGATCGTGCCGGCCGCCTACCACGGGCGCGTCGAATCGCTGTTCGTGCCCACCGAACAGCACGTCTGGGGCACGTACGACCCGGGGACGAGCAGCGTCCACATCCACGAGGAGGATGAGCCGGGCGACGAGGACCTCCTCGACCTGGCCGCGCTCTACACGCTTCTGAACGGCGGCGCCGTCTACGCCGTGCCGCCGGAGGAGATACCGCGCAAGGTGCTCGTGGCGGCCGTCTTCCGCTACTGAATCTGCCTACTCACCAAAGTGGAGTGACCCACGAATGCGGCCGGGCTACAGAGCCCCGGCCGCATTCCGTTTGGTCAGCTTCCACGGGTCCCTCACCCGGCTTGATCCGTCGATGCTCCTCCACGCCTTGCTGCCTTCTGCCCCTTCAGCCCAACGATCATGACGCGAACAGAAGGGTGACGAACGTTAAGCAAAGCGTAAGGCGTTGTTCATACTTTGGTAATCTCCTTAAGCCTCCCGTTATTTCTCCTTGTTACGATTCCTCTTGGAGTACAGTGGAATGCACCCATTGCCGCGGTGGTGGTGAGCCAGGTCTTTCATCCGCATCGCCGGCAAGAAGTCATCACAGTGATGACTAAACATCAAAGGAGGCTCTACGATGAAAAGGTTGTTTACCGTCTTCGCGCTGATCCTAGCGCTTTCCGCCCTGGCCCTGCCGGCCGCCGCTGGTGGCGCCGCCATGGTGCCCGACGCCATCTATGCCGACGGTACGCTGTTTGGTACCGTCCTCACCCCCACCAACCTGCCCGACCATGGCAAGTTCGATGCACTCTACAACTTCGACAACAGCGGCCTGATGGGCCAGCCCTCGATCTCCGAGGCCAAGCCCGGCGATCAGGACTACAACGGCGGCCGCTGGCTGGTTTATCCGGTCACCTTCACCGCTACCGGCTTGGCGCACTTTGATCCCGACGGGGATGGAGTGGTGAACACCCCGATCACCTCCGACGCGGATCTCATGATGTACGAGAGCCAGGGCTACGTGACGATCGGCAGCATGGCAGTCGCAAGCTTCGTCTGCCCGCTGATCCCGCAGCGCTAGACTAGGGAAAACACTAGGGTCTTTGGGCTGAAGGGTTTTCCG
>JAJZQK010000623.1 GCA_021847625.1 Chloroflexota bacterium | reverse complement strand
GTGAGCTCCACGATCCGCTCCAGAGCCACACCCCGCCGGTGCACGCCTTCGTGCAGCAGGACCGGCAGATGGGTTTGGAGCACGGGGTAGCCCGGCATGGCCTCCAGCATGCCCTTCTCGGCCCCCTTGATCTCTTTGTTCAGCGAGACGTTGTCGGTGCCGATGCTGTCGATGGTTCCGTCCTTGACCGCTTCCCACAGGGCCTCACGGTCCGCCTCGTCCTTGATGGGCGGCAGCATCTTGGCCAGCAGGCCGGATGGGTCGTTCTTGGTCAGCGACAGGTAGGGCGAGGTGGTCTCGACGAAGAGCGTGGGGGGCCGGTTGGCCTTGGCCGCCTTGACCCCGAGCTCCGAGGACATGTGCACGATGTAAAGACGGGCCTGGGCCTCGGCGGCCAGCCGGCAGGCGCGCACCACGGCGTCCTCTTCCGCGCAGGCCGGGCCGGCCTCGGCCCAAGCGCACAGATCGCCCTCCGGCTTCTCGGCCGCCAGCTTGGCGAAGGCCTCGTCGACCATGGTCTGGTCTTCGCAGTGTACGCACCCGGTGAGATGGCCACCGAGGGCCTTCAGGCGCTTCAGGCCGTCGAGGATGTAATCGTCGCCGACATTCGGGAAAACGCCCTTCACGCCGCACATATAAAACTTGAACGAGGTGACGCCGAACTTCTCGATGTACTGCGGGATCTCCTCGAGCTGCTGCGGCGTGAACATGGAGAGATGCACGAAGAGGTCGGTGGAGAGCTTCGCCTCCGCGGTCTCGATCAACCCGGGCATCACCCCCAGGTAGGACTGGTCGCCGCCCATGAACATGCCGATCGTGGTGATCCCGCCGGCCAGAGCGGCCCGAGTCTCGTGCTCGGCTTCATAGCCGAAGTCACCGGTGAAGATGCCCAGGTGGACATGGGGGTCGATCACGCCCGGAATGACGTACTTGCCGGAGGCGTCGACCGTGTGCGCGGCTGCGCCGAGCTTCTCTTCGGCGTCGATGGCCACGATCTTGCCGTCCTTGCATCCCACCGCCCCGCGCACCCGGCCCTCGCCGGGGATGACCAGTGTTCCGTTGATGATCTTCAGGTCCAACATGGGATTCACCACCCCTTCTGCGACAATGGGCAAGGTCGTTGCGGCTTGTCCGTCCTTCAGTGTGCGCACGCCCTCGCTCGGTGTACGCCCGCCTTCGCTCGGTGTACGCCTGCCTTCGCTCGGTGCGTGCGCCCTGGCGAATGGCGTTGCTTTCTCCCCGATCCCCGCGGCTCAACCAACTCTATACAGCGCCCGCGTCTTGCGTCAACACCTTTGTATGTGTTCCACCGAATCTGTCGTATTACCAACGCCGCCATTGCCGGCCGCGACCCTCGCTCACAGCCGGGCGACGGGGCACGAACAGGCGGATCGGCACGCCTTCGTGCAGTAACTCGCGGTCTGCAACACAGGGGCACCTCACGCCGCCCGACGGGGCCCCGGCCTCTCCACGCGTTAGGGGGTCGGGCGCACAGACACGCCCGACCCCCGCATGGCTCCCGGTATCACGTGGCGAGTGCCACGCGGCTGGCTACCGGCTAGCGACTCCCATGCGGCTCGTCCACCTCCTGCAGGCTGGTCCACGAGAGGTTCATCGCTTTCGCGGCGGCTTCCACGATCACATAGACCACGATCGCCAGTACGAAGCCGTTCAGGCCGGGGATACCGTATTTGAGACCCGCTCCCGGGCCGGCCGCGTTGAGCGACGAGTTTGTCCAATAGTTGACCGCGCCGGCGATGGCCCAGGCGATGTACGCAGTCGGATTCACCAGGCGACGAAAGCCCGTGATACCGGGCAGCTGTCGTTTACGGACAAAGTAGTACTCAGCCACCAGGATCCCTGCAATCGGCGGAATGACCGAGGACAGAATGGTCAGGAAATTGCTGATCCAGACAAGGGCTCCCACCGAGTACTGCACGAGTACGGCCACGAGGGGGGCGAGTATGGACAGCGCCACCGCAAAGATGGTTTTCGGCCGATTGAATGCCGCCGCGAAGTGCATACCTGCCGCCCAGGCGGTAGGCACATAGGTGCACCACATCGCGGCCATGTAGAGAATCAGGACGGCCACCATGGCGCCGCCACCAAGACTTGCGCTCGCCTCGATGGGGTTCCACGTCTTGCCGCCGGTAGCCGCCGCCGTCAAGGCGCCCAGAATCAAGACCAGCGACTCACCGATCAGGAGACCCACTCCGGGGGCAATGATGGCCGTATCGCTACGACCCATGCGCGTGAAATCCGGACAAGTGACGGCTCCCAGGACCCAGGCTCCGATCGCGAGAGTGATGGCTGCAGCGAAGGGAATCGGGGAAGGCGGGTGATACGCGGTGATGGCAGCGAATCCGCCCGCGCTGGCAATGAGCCTGCCCATCACGTAGATCATGGGTACTAGGAAAAGCGGAATGGAGATATACCCAACCCATTTGGGGCCTTGAAATCCAACCACGATGGGTACGATGGTGAGAATAAAAGCCAGGAAATCGCCAATAAAGAAGCCGCCCGTCTTCCATCCCTCGTTAATAAGACCAGCGACCCCCATGAAGGCGTTAGCGAAGATCCACACAGAGAGGGCCAGCCATCCAAACATGACCACGCCGCTGGCCACCGCAGGCAGAAATACACCCTTGTGGCCGAAGGGATAACGGCTCAGCATGGAGAATCCGAGTCCTACGCGTCGACCAATGATCCCCGTAGTAAGGGATAGCCCTGTGAGGATAGCCTCCGCTATCAGAATTGCCAATACCGCGTCCCAAAAACCTAATCCCAGTCCGATAATGCCGCCCACAGGAATGGTGGCGAACTGAACCGTCCACCCCAGGAACACCACGGACAAGGTAAGAGTTGATTGTCTCTTGTCTGCCTGCATGTGTTCGATATCGTAGTCGTATCCTGAGGTGTTGACACGACGCACGAATCTGGAAAAACCGCTCACTGCAAACCCCCCATTCAAGTTACCTCGGTTCTGGCACAAAGCCCGAGATATTCACGGTCTGTTGTCTGTGACATCACCTCCTTCGCCTCACAAGGCCCAAGAGCTGGGAAGTTCAGGGGCTGGAAAGGGCATGGACCCGGCCGATGCGAG
>JAJZQK010000013.1 GCA_021847625.1 Chloroflexota bacterium | reverse complement strand
ACGGCGACCGGCGAGAGTTCCGCGCAACGGCCTGCTTCCGTACCCTCGGCAGGCTAGTTTCTGGGAGAGTGGGAGAACAGATGGAACAGCGAAAGGACCGTGAACTACCGCGGGTGGGGAAGATCTCCCCCGAGGTATTTGACGAGATCATATTGCCGCAGCTTGGCGCCGTGTCCAAGCAGGTGATCGTCGGCCCTCAACACGGCGTCGACGTCGGCATTGTCGACATCGGCGGCGGGCAAGTAATGGCGGTGACGACGGACCCCGTCTTCATCGTGCCCGCCTACGGCTGGGAACGGGCGGCCTGGTTCGCCGTGCACATCCTGGCCTCGGATGCTTCCACGAGCGGCCTGCGCCCGACCTACATGACCATCGACCTCAACCTGCCCCGGGCGATCACCCGCGAGCAGCTGGAAGAGATGTGGGCGACCATCCATCGCGAGTGCCAGCAGATCGGCATGGCCATCGTCACCGGCCACACCGCCCGTTACGATGGCACCGACTATCCGATGGTCGGCGGGGCCACGGTGATGGCGATCGGCCCCCGCGACAAGTACGTGACCCCGGCCATGGCGCAGGTCGGCGACCTGGTCGTCGTCACCAAGGGCGCGGCGATCGAGACCACCGGTCTCTTCGCGGCCACCTTCCCCCAGCGGGTAGCCGAGCGCTATGGAAAAGAGCTGGCTCAGCGGGCGGAGGCCGTCTTCTGGCAGATGTCGGTGGTGGAGGATGCCCTGACGGCGGCGGCGGTCGGGGTGCGCGACGACGGCGTGACCGCCATGCACGACGCCACCGAGTGCGGCGTCTGGGGTGGCCTCTACGAGGTCGCCAAGGCTTCCAGGTTGGGTCTGCGCGTCGACAAGGGGAGCATCATCGTCTCCGACGAGGCACGCAAGGTCTGCGACCTGTTCGGCGTCGATCCCTATTCCTCGATCAGCGAAGGTACCCTCATCCTGACCTGCCGTCCCCACAAGGCGGACGCCGTGCTCGGCGCGCTCGCCGAGAAGGGGATCAAGGCGAGCGTCGTCGGCGAGACGCGTCCGGAAGGAGAGGGCCTTGTCTATCTGGAAGGCGGCGTCGAGCACCCGCTCGAACATCCGCGGGTTGATCCGTTCTGGGAGGCGTTCGCGCGGGCGGCGGCGGGGCAGAGCTAATTGCCCCGCCGTCTTTCACCCTACAAGGCCGTCTCCACTAGCCAGATCAAGGCGACGCCCAGCAGCACGAGGGCGATTTGCATGGCGCCCTGGGTGCGGCTACCGCGCCGATGGAGCATCGGCACCAAGTCGGCCAGCGCCACATAGATGAAAGCCCCGGCGCCGACTACGAGCAGGTACGGCACCGCCGCCTCCGCGACCGAGAGAGTCCAGTAGGCGAGCAGCGCCATGGGGAGCGTGGTGAGCGAGCTCGCGCTGTTCCAGAAGACCGCCCGGCGCACGTCGAAACCGCCCTCCAGGAGCACGGCGTAGTCGCCGACCTCCTGCGGTATCTCGTGAAGGGCCACCGCCAACGCCGTGGCCAGCCCCAGGGGCAGGGAGACGACGAACGCCGCCCCGATCGCCACCCCGTCGATCGCATTGTGGAAGGCGTCGCCCACGAGGACGAGGACGGGGGCGGCGTTGTGAGCGTCGCACTCCTGGCCGTGGCAGTGATGAATGATGAGCACCTTCTCGAGGACGAAGAAGCCCAGCATCGCGGCAAGGACCACCGCCAACGCCGTCTCGGCGTCC
Source organism: Chloroflexota bacterium (assembly GCA_021847625.1). The sequence goes on along the minus strand of JAJZQK010000013.1, from coordinate 15,618 downwards.
AGCACGGTGAGCGATTCCGGAATGAGCCCCAGGAAGGCAATGCTAAGAAGCGTACCGACGGCGAGGGCTAGCATACTCCTCAGCCAGGCCAACGGTACGCCCAGGGCCAGGGCGGCGGCGATGATCTGCACGCTCCCTAACCCACCGACGAGACTGGCGATGGCGACGATAAGCCAAACCATCCGGTCTTCCCTCCTTCGGGCTACTCGCGGACCAGGGGCGCAGGGTCTATGCCAGCGGGGCCGGTCCGCCTGCTGGGACGGCCGAGCGGCTCCCCAGCGTCGTCTCGGCGCTAGGGGCGGCACACCGTACGTTCTGGTGGACAAGGAATGGGTCGAACCAGTGTAGAAGTTGTTGACATAGATACTCACTGGCCGCTATAATACGGCGTCCGTGCGGACGGATTCCTGCACCTCCGCTCGCCCGGCGGGTAGTACGGTTGGGAATAGCGCTCGGTAGGGGGGTTGGAGAGCTGGCTTTCGTAGACGTTATCGACGTTCACAAATGGTTCCACCGCCTTCACGTGCTGAAGGGCGTCGGCCTCTCGGTCCAGCAGGGAGAGGTTGTGGTGATTTGCGGTCCGAGCGGCTCGGGCAAGAGCACGCTGCTCCGCTGCATCAATCACCTGGAGACCGTGACCAGCGGCCGGGTGATCGTCGACGGTGCCGAAGTCGGCGGTCACAAGGTCGACGTCAATGCCCTGCGGCGGGAAATCGGCATGGTTTTCCAGCAGTTCAACCTCTTTCCGCACCTGACCGTGTTGGAGAACATCACGCTCGCCCCGCTGAAGGTACGCAAGGCGAAGAAAGAGGAGGCCGAGGAGACGGCCATGCGACTATTGCGTCGCATTGGCATCCCCGAGAAGGCCAAGGCCTACCCGTCACAGATCTCGGGCGGTCAGCAGCAGCGTGTGGCCATTGCCAGGGCGCTCGCTATGAATCCCAAACTGATGCTCTTCGACGAGCCTACGTCGGCCCTGGACCCGGAGATGATCAAGGAAGTCCTCGACGTCATGCGTGACCTAGCCCGCGAAGGCATGACCATGGTCGTGGTAACGCACGAGATGGGCTTTGCGCGCGAGGTGGCCGACCGTGTCGTCTTTATGGACGACGGGATGATCGTCGAGGAGGCGGAACCGGCGGCGTTCTTCACCAACCCTCGCGAGCCACGAACGCAGTTGTTCCTCAGCAAGATTCTCAGGCATTGATTCGTCCTTGCCGGGCGCAGACAAGGCCATCGCAGACAGCTTACTCACTCGTGCAGATGTCCCCAGAGGGGTAGGAGGAGGAAAAGAACTTTGCGTAGACATCATTGGTCGTACCTGGTGATCGTTCTCACGGTCGCCCTTTCTCTCATCGTGTCCTGTCAGGCGGCACCCGCGCCGACGCAGGCTCCCCAGCCGACGGCGGCGCCAAACGCAAGCGCAGCCAGCGGGCCCACCATCGATCGCATCAAGAAGGCCGGCAAGCTCGTCGTGCTGCAGGATGCCACCTTCCGGCCGATGGAGTTCAAGGACGAGAGCGGCAAGATCGTGGGCTTCGACGTGGACGTGGCGCAGGCCTTCGCCGATTCGCTCGGCGTCAAGCTGGAAGTCCAGAATGTAAACTGGGACGGCATCTTCGTCGCCCTGCAGGCAGGCAAGGGTGACGCGATCTTCTCGAGCGTCACCATCACCGACAAGCGCAAGGAGCAGATGGCATTCTCCGAGCCGTACTACCTGGCCGGCCAGATGATTGCCGTCCCGGCCGACAACACCGACATCAAGGGCCCCGACGATCTGAAGGGCAAGGCCGTGGCCGTCCAGATCGACACGACCGGCCAGGAGGCCGCCGAGGGGATTGACGGCATCAAGGAGATTCGCAAGTTCGACGGCGGCGCCGAGACAATGATGGCCGTGGACCAGAAGAAGGTCGACGCCTCCATTATGGACTCCGTGGTAGTGCTCGATTACGTGAAGAACCACCCGACCGTCAAGACCGCCGGCACGAAGCCCTTCACGACCGAGCCATACGGCGCGGCGTTCAACAAGGACGCGACGGACCTGGTGAAGGCCTTCAATGACTTCCTAGCCGCTGCCCAGAAAGACGGCACCATGGACAAGATCCTCGACAAGTGGGGGATGAAGACCTCCTAGTCACCGGTTGCCCGGGGGCGCGGACGTTTGCTCCGCGCCCCATCTTAGTATCCATTCGTTATCAATTCGCAAACATGGAAAGGGACTCCGCGGGTGCCCATCGACCTTAGCTTCTTGCAATCGATACTTCCGCAACTGTTGGCCGGGGCCTGGATCACGATCCAGCTGACGGTCTACGCCATCGCGGCAGGCGTCGTGCTGGGCCTGGTGCTGGCGTTGCTGCGCATCTCCAAGAGCCCGCTCCTCTCGGCCCCAGCGCTGGCGTACATCGAGTTCTTCCGCGGCACGCCGCTTCTCGTGCAGATCTTCATGATCTACTTCGGCCTGGGGAGCCTGGGCGTGAACATCCCCGACTTCTTCTCGGGGTTCCTGGCCTTGTCTTTGAACTCGGCCGCTTATGACGCGGAGATATTCCGCGCCGGCATCCAATCGATCTCCAAGGGGCAGATGGAAGCCTCGCGTTCGCTGGGCTTGTCGTACACGCAATCGATGGCCTTTGTGATCATTCCCCAAGCTTTCCGCTTCTGCTTGCCACCGTTGGGCAACGAGTTCATCGCGCTGCTGAAAGACTCGTCCCTGGTGGCCATCATCGGCATCAGCGACCTGATGCGCGTCGGGCGCGAGATCAACGGTCGCACCCTTCGTTCCATCGAGGTCTTCGGCTACGTCGCCATCGTCTACCTCCTGATGACGCTGCCGCTCTCCCAGCTCGTGAACCAGATCGAGCGTAGGATGAAGAAGGCCTAATCAGAACCCCCCCCCACTAGCGTCCAGCGCCCACGGGCGGCCCCTGGCCAGTTGGCCAGGGAAAAGACCCGGCAGGGGATCAGGTTGCAGCCTCTCCACATGCCCGGCGTAAGAAGGCCCATTCGTGGTAAAACTGTACATGTAGGTCGATCGCCGGGGCCACGGTCCGGTGCGTCCATGTCAGCCCGGTAACGACGTTTGTGCTAACATGACATAAGGAATGGCGGCGGGGCGAGTGGCTGGATGTGCCTAGTATGGCAGGAGGTCAGCAATGGGTAGAGCGATCAAACCATCCCTACACGTGGGGGTGAGCCGGGGGAATCCCGTCGTCCTGGGCCCGCGGCAGGTCGTGCCGCTGGCCTGGTCGGTATCGTTTTCGGTCTGCCTGCCCGGCAGGGGCGGTGGGTTCGCTTGGACTCGCCCGCTGGCCGTCGAGGTTACCGACGCTCGGGGCACGGTGCGCAAGGTGATCCCCGACCCCACCTTCTGGGGAGCGCTCGCGGTGGGAGCGGCGGGAGCGTTACTGCCGCTTCTGCTCCGTTCCCTTACGAGGCAATGCGGCAAGCAGCGAAATGAGTCGGTAGGAGGCTAATTCGATGGCAGCCAATGAAGAATCCCAGGCCCGTGGCCAAGAGGCCACGAAATCTACCGAGGGGGCGGCGGAGAGCGCCCGGAGCATCTCCGATACCTTGGGTAAGCTCACCGCCGTGGCGCGAGTGGAGGCGGCCTTCGGCGAGCCGCAGCGGATGGGCGAGTACCTGATGATCCCCGCGGCCGAGGTGATGTGCGGCATGGGCTTCGGAACGGGCGGCGGGGAAGGGGATGGCCCCCAGGGGACCGGGAAGGGCTTCGGCGGCGGCGGTGGGGGCGGCGCCCGCTCGCGGCCCATCGCGACGATCGTTATGGGGCCCGAAGGTGTTTCTATCAAGCCCGTGCTGGATATGAGCAAGATCTATCTGGCCGCCCTGTTCACCGCGGGTTTCGCGCTGGTTTGGGCGTTTCGACTGGCCCGAGCCGGGCGCGACGTGGGCAAGGTGGGCCGTGAGGCGGACAAATCGCTGGGCAGGCTAGGGAAACTGGTTCGCACCTAGGCTGCATCCGGCAGGGAGGTGAGGGACGTGGAGGAGAAACCAGGAAGGCTGTACCGAAGCAAGGACAACCGCGTCATCGCGGGGGTCTGCGGCGGTCTGGGCGAGTACTTCGCCATCGACCCCGTCGTTTGGCGCCTTGTGTTCGTGCTGGCTGCGTTCTTTGGCGGGAGCGGGTTGCTGGCCTATATCGTCCTGGCGATCATCGTCCCCGAGGCAAGCGCCGGCTACGGGCGGGCCCGGGAGACCATTCGCCAGAACCTGGACGATCTGGGGCGCACGGCGCGCGAGTTCGGGGATGAGCTCAGCGGCCGGGTGAGCGTGGAGACGAGCGAGTCGGAGGTGGAAAGAAGGAACAGACGGCGCCAGGCGGGGGGGATCATCCTCGTCGTGCTCGGACTGATGTTCATGGCCTCCAATCTCAACCTCTTCTTCTGGCTCCGCTTCGACTACGTCTGGCCGTTGTTGCTGATCGCGCTGGGCATCGCCATTATGGTCGGCTGGGGACGGAGGTAAGAGGGATGGAACAAGGGAACTTGCCGAGCCGGCGGCGGCAAGGGCGGCGCTCCATAGTCGGGCCGCTCATGCTCATCGCGCTCGGCGTTATCTTCCTACTGAACACGATGGGCGTGCTGCCATGGAACGCCTGGTCGGTGCTCTGGCGCTTGTGGCCGCTCGTCTTGGTACTGGTCGGCGTTGAGCTCCTCTTCGGCCGCGATTATCCCTGGCTCAGCGGCTTGGTTGGCGTTCTCGTCATCGCCGCGGCCGCCTTGCTGCTGATCTTCGCGCCTCAATTGAATCTGGGTCCTGGCTGGACCTGGGGCGGGGTGACGCGGTCTGCCCAGCAGGACCTCAGCGTGCCGCTGGGCGGCGCCAACGAGGCCACGGTGACGATGAAGTTCGGGGCGATCAACCTCAACGTCGATTCCCTGGGGAACAACCAGACAGACCTTCTGCAGGGCAACGTGCGTTCCTCGCGCTCGGACGGAGTCGTCGTGGAGCAGGCGACAACGGCCCAGGGCGGCGGGATGGACGTGACGCTGCGGAATCAGGAAACCAATGGCGTCCAGTTCTTCGGCGGCGAGGAACGCTGGGACCTGTCGCTCAATCCGCAGACCCCCCTCGGCCTGATTTTGCAGGGCGGGGCTGCCGACGTAAACCTCGACCTACGGCAATTGCAGGTGCACGACCTGTCGGTCGAACTGGGCGCGAGCAGCCTGAAGGTGACGATGCCCGAGGCGGCCGGCGACACGAGGGCGACCATCAAGGCGGGAGCGGCGAGCGTCGAGATCGAGGTGCCGCAGGGCGTGGCCGCCCGCATCGTGTCGCCGGGCGGCTTGACGGCGCTGGACGTGGACGAGGGTCGCTTCCCGAAGCAGGGGAACACCTACATCTCGCCCAACTACAGTTCCGCCGAGAACCGGGTGGAAATCGACATAAACTCCGGCCTGGCGAGCGTGAAGGTACGCTAGCGGCTTCCAGTTGCGACGGCCAAGAGCGGATAGTCTCGGCAGCAGGGCCGCGCGGGCGCTCCGCACCTACGGTCCTCGTTGTTGGATGAAACGGACGGCCCGCACCTGCACCACGGCGCCCTGCGGGGCGCGGGCGGCAGGGGGCAAGCCCCTGCCCTACAGGATGGCTGGCGATCTTCCTCGGACACGTAGGGCAGGCCCTTGTGGCCTGCCACCTGGCCGGCGTCGAGCCGGCCCCAGGACGACCCTCACCCTAACCCTCTCCCTGGAAGGGAGAGGGGACCCCTGCTCGCCTGCCACTGCGGTCGGTCGGCAAATCTCGATCACGACGGTGTGTCCGCCGTTTGCCCCTGGCCGCGCCGCAGCTCGGCGACGATCATGCCGACCAGGATCAGGCCCGCCCCCAGGAGGCTGCGGCCGCTGATGATCTCCCCCAACCACAGGTAGGCGAAAACGGCCGCAAAGACGGGCTCCATGGTGAAGATGAGGGCCGTATGGGTGGGCGAGGTGAAGCGCTGGGCCACGTTCTGGATCAGGAACACCAGGCCCGTGGCGACGACGCCCAGGAAGAGGATGCTGCCCCATACCTCGGGCGGGGCGACGAAGGTGGGATGTTCGACGAGGAGCGCGAGCGGCCAGGCCGCGGCGGCGACCCCGCCCACCTGGATGACGGCCAGCACCGTCGTGTCGCGACAGGGGGCGTTCTTGCCGACGGCGACTATGTGCAGCGCGAAGAAGAACGCGCACATCACCACCAGCAGGTCGCCCTGGGAGACGCTCAGGTCGTCCTGGAGCGTCAGCAGGGCCATGCCGCCCGTGGCCAGGGCGACACCGAGGACCACGTTCCTGCTCGGCCGGTGGCGCAGGAGCAGGAAGGCGAAGACCGGCACGATGACCGTGTTGAGGCCGGTGATGAAGGCGGCGACCGACGCCGCCGTGGTCTGCAGGCCGAAGGTCTGGGCGACGAAGCCGCTGCCGAGGAAGAAGGCGATAAGCAAGCCGGCGAACACGTCCTGCCGCGTTGCCCGGCGCAGACGCTTGTGGAAAACCAAGGCGAGGGCGATGAAGCCCGTCGTGAAACGCAGTGCGATGAGGGTCAGCGGCGGCAGGGTCTGCGTAGCCTCCTTCACCAGGACGAAGGTCGTGCCCCAGATGGCCGTCACCAGCAGTAGCGAAAGGTCCGCCTGAAGTTGGCGAGAGTGCCAGAAGGTGCCGGCCACGACTACCGCCGTCCCCTTCTGGCCGATTGCTTGTGATTCCTGCGTCTCCATAGGTCTCTCTGATGGCGTTAATCGGTTGCCGCCACCATCTGCATCATCTCGATCGTCACCCCGTCCGGGTCGTAGACGTACATCGAGTAGCCGCCCTTATGCGGGCCCTTGGTCATCAGCACGGGCTCCGAGCGCGTCCTGATGCCGTGGGCCTGGAGGTGCTTGTACATCGCGTGAATGTCGTCGACCTCCATGGCGAAGTGAGAGACCCCCGGATTGCAGTTCTCGGTCTCGACCGGCGTGCCCTGGGGCGAGAGGTACTGGATCAGCTCCAGCTTCTCCCCGCCCGCCCTGAGGAAGACCAGGCGCATGTGCATGTCCGGGTAGCCGACGATCTTACCCACGTAGTCGTTGACGATGTCCCGCTCGAACATGAACTCGAAACCGAGAATGTCCTTATAGAACGCGACTGAGCGATCGATATCGCGCACGCTGATGCTCACATGGTGGAAATCGACGATCATGCCTGCCTAGCCCCCGTAGACTTCGGGATTCACCACCAGGAAAGGCCTCCGGCCTTCCAGGGCGTCCATGGTGGCTTGCGCCGCGGCGGTGAACATCGCGTCGATGGATTGCTGGCTGAGGCCGCCCGTGTGGGGGGTGGCGACCAGGTTGTCGAGCTTGAGCAGCGGGCTCTGCGGGTCCGGCGGCTCCTTCTGGAAGACGTCGAGGGCGGCGCCGGCGATGACCTTGTTGGTCAGCGCCCAGTAGAGCGCGTCGGCGTCGACCACGGGTCCGCGCGAGGTGTTGACGAGGTACGTCGTCGGCTTCATCTGCGCCAGGCGCTCGCGGTTGATCAGGCCGCGGGTCTGCGGCGACAGCGGCGTGTGGATGGTGATATAGTCGGACTCCCGCAGCAGCTCCGGCAGGTCCACGTACTCGATGCCATATTCCTCGGCGAACTTCTCGTCACGGTAGACGTCGTAGCAGAGCATGTGCATATGGAAGGCTTTCGCCAGTTTGGCCACTTCCTTGCCGATGCGCCCGAGGCCGATGATGCCCAGGGTGCGGTGGAACAGGTGGGGGCCCATCACGCGCTTCCACTTGCCGGACTTGACCGCGCGGTCGGAAGCCGGGATGGCCCGACCGATGGAGATCATCAGGCCGAAGGTCATGTCGGCCATGGCCTCGAAGAGCTCCTGCACGGGCGAGGTGGTGACGACGATACCCTTCTGTGTGGCGGCGGGGACGTCGATGGCGTCGAACCCGACGCCGACGCGGGCGATTATCTTGAGCTGGTCGGCGGCGGCGATGGCATTCGCCGTAAACTTGTCGCTGCCGGCGATGACCGCCGAAACTCCCGGCAGCATCTTGATGAGGTCCGCCTCGCTGAGGTTGCCGCCGGTGGTGTTAAACTCTACCTTCCAACCCTTCTCGCGCAGGCTGTCGATGGCCTGGGGCGCGGCGGGGATGCGTTCGGCCCAGGATAAGGAAACAAGGACCTTTTCTGCCAACGTAAGGCCTCCTTGGCTTTTCTGTAATAGGCAAACCAAGCATAGGCCAACCCGCGGCGGCTTGTCAAGCGAGTCAAGGGCGGCTCTGCACGCCCGTGTCGAGACCGCCCCGGACGGTGGGGCCCGGCGAGATTGTTCCCGGGCCCCATCATACTGACGGCCAGACTGTGGGAGTTATCGCACCTTCACGGCCGTGTAGTCTTGGGCCACGGCGGGCGGCAGCTGCAGCTGCCGATAGCCGGGCTTTGTCTTGAACCGGCCGGCTAGGGCCGAGGGGAATACCACGAGGTCGGGGTTGCCGTCGCTCACGTAGCGCTCATCGGGATGCTGGACGTAGTAGTCGACGTAGACTTTCTCGAAGTCCACCTCCATGTTGGTTGCCTGGATGCGCGGCACGTCGTAGGGGTCGAACTTAGCGTCGTTCGGCGACCGTGCCGGACCGCCGGTGGCGAGCATGATCAACTCATTTCGGAAATCCGTGCCTTGGTAGGAGCCCGCGTACGCCCAGGTGGGGTCCTTCGGCAGGAAACCCAGCGGCAAGGCGAGAGAGCGTACCTGATAGCCCGGCACCGCCTGTTGAATCACCTGCACGGCGCGCCCCAACTGCTCGTCGACGGCTTGTCTGGTATCAAGTTTATCGAGCCGCAGGTGCCAGAAGGTGTGGTTGCCAATCTCGAAGCCGTCTTTGACCAGGTGCTGCAGCTTCTGCTGCTTGAACTCCTCCTGTCCGAAGAGGTCGTGGGGATGGTCGGCGCCCGGCAGGACGAAGAACGTCCCCTTCAGTGCCCAGTCGGGGTGCATCTGGTGGAAGCGCTCCAGCATCCCCACCGCGCTCTGCGGGTCGACCGTGACCGAGCCGTCCGCGTTCTGGAGGAAGTTCATTTGCATGGGCGACGAGTCGTCGAAGGTCAGCACGACCGGGCTGTAGGCCGCCGGCACGTCGATGTGGTTGTCGATGATGTCGTTAAGGCCTATCGGCCTGTAGCCCTTGGCGTAGAGCATCTCCAGGTCATGCCAGAAGTTGGCGTAGGAACGCATCCAGCGCCCTTCCATTGGCCCCAACTCGTGGTACTCGAGGATCAGTATGCGGCCCAACTCGTTGGGCTTCGTCTGCTGCCAATCGGCGCCCAGCGGCACGGGAGTGGAGGTAGTCGTCGCCGTGCGGCTCGCCTGCGCCGTCGGTTTGGCTGGCCCGGTCAAGGACGCCGTGGCCGTGGTCCCGGTCGGGGTAACGGCCGATGTCCGGCCCTTGGCCACGGAGGCGGGTGTGCCGCTGCGCAGGGCAGCGGCGGCGACTATCGGGCCAAGGTATTGGAAGCTAACCTCGGCGACCAAGCCGATTGCGAATAGTAGAAGGACCGCCAAGCCGGTTAGTTTTGCCATGCGCGACAAGGCCATCTTGTTTGTCTCCTTGCCAGACCTGCCGAAGATGTTGGTGGCCATGTGGGGCGTTCTTCTTCCCTGCTACTCCAAAGCTGACTTCTTGCTCCGTCCCACGAATGGCCAACTGCAGGCCCTTACCGTTAACATGGCAAACTACGTTCCACAGATAAGCATTCGCAAGGGGCCTAATCAGTGGGGTATGGCGACCTCAGAAGGTGAGGACGGCCCAGTCACCCTTCAGGTACTCGGTGAGGGGCACGCCCATGTAGATGACGTCGACCCCCAGCTCTGCCAGCTTCTCGGAAACGCCGTACCTGTCGCTGCACGACTTGCAGGCTTGCAGCTCCACGCCGGCCTCCCGCATCACTGCGAGCTCCGTCTGCAGACCCTCGTCCTGCGCGAGCAATTCCGCCGATGGCCCCCAGATGATCAAACGGACCTGGTCCCACCAGCCCCTGAGCTTCGAGTTCTTGGTGTACATAAAGACCATGTTCAGGGCCACCTCGCGGTCGCGCGCCGACCAGATCACGGCCAGCTTGTTCTTCTCTTGAGACTCGTCTGCGGTCACGATGACTTCCTCCCGTGTGTTGCCTGGTTGACCGGGACCCGGGCGCCGGGTCCTGGTTCGCTTGCCTGGAACCGAGGCCATTATACCCCTTTCGCGAAGGAACGTACGCCTTGGCAGCCTATCAAGCGCGCAGCGGTCTTGGGCGGGCTAGGTAGCATGGTTTTCAATGGCTAATACTTGCGCTTGACACTCTCCCGGGGGTTTACCTATAATCGCCCTGTCCTCTCTCCTGGGGGCTGATCCTCGGGCGAGACGCACTTTCCCCAGGAGGTCTGCTATCACTACCATACTAGTCACAGGTGGCGCCGGTTTCATCGGCAGCTGCTTCGTTCGCGAGATGCTCGCCAAGCATCCCGACTACCGCGTCGTGGTCTTGGATAAACTGACCTACGCGGGCAACCTAGACAACCTGCTGCCCGTGGCGGAGAACCCCCGTTATCGCTTCGTACAGGGCGACATCTGCGACGCGGCGGTCGTCGAGCCCCTGGTAGCCGAGGCCGACGCCGTCGTCAACTTCGCCGCCGAGACGCACGTCGACCGTTCGCTGCTCGATCCTGGCAGCTTTATCAACACCGATGTGTTTGGCGTCTACGTCCTGCTAGAAGCCGTGCGGCGGCAGAACGGGCGCGTGCGCTTTCTTCAGGTCAGCACCGACGAGGTGTACGGCTCGGTGGAGCAGGGCTCGTCCCGCGAGGACGACCCTCTGCGTCCGCGCAGTCCCTATTCGGCGAGCAAAGTCGGCGGCGAGATGATGGTGCAGGCCTATTACGAGACGTACCACCTGCCGGTACTGGTGACGCGCGGCTCGAATACCTTCGGCCCTTACCAGTACCCCGAGAAGGTCATCCCCGTGTTCGTGACCAACGCCCTCGAGGACAAGCCCTTGCCGCTGTACGGCGACGGGCTTAACGTGCGCGATTGGCTCTACGTGGTGGACCACTGTTCGGCGGTTGACCTAGTGCTGCACGAGGGCCACCCCGGCCAGGCCTACAACGTCGGTGGCGGCAACGAGCGGACCAACCTCGAGGTCACGGAGACGATCCTGCGGCTGCTCGACAAGCCGCGCTCGCTGATCACGTTCGTTACGGACCGTCCCGGTCACGACCGCCGCTACAGTCTCGACTGCGCCAAGATAGCCGCCCTGGGGTGGCGACCGCAGCATCAGTTCGCCGACGCCATGCGGCAGACGGTGATCTGGTACGTCGAGAACGAGTGGTGGTGGCGGAAGCTGCGAACCGCCGACTACGGCGAGTATTACCGGCGCAACTACGCCCATCGCCAGCAGAACGATCAGCCGCAGGCGACATCATGAGCCGCCCAACCGGCTGGGAGGTAGATTAGGTGAAGACCGATAAATCGCAGACCTTGTACGCGGAGGCGCAGAGGTACATCCCCGGCGGCGTCGACAGCCCGGTGCGGGCGTTCGGTTCCGTTGGCGGCCAGCCGCTCTTCATCAGCCGCGCCGCGGGGGCGAAGGTAATCGACGTGGACGGCAACGAGTACGTCGACTACGTGTCGTCATGGGGGCCGCTCATCGCCGGGCACGCCAACCCGGAGGTCGTGGCGGCGATCAAGGAGGCCGCCGAGCGGGGCACGAGCTACGGCGCGCCCACGGTGGCGGAGACGGCGCTGGCCAAGATGGTGGTGGAGGCGGTGCCGTCCATCGAGATGGTTCGCTTCGTGAACTCGGGCACCGAGGCGACGATGACCGCCCTGCGCCTGGCGCGAGCCTTCACCAAGCGCGACAAGATCGTGAAGTTCGAGGGCAACTACCACGGCCACGCGGATATGCTCCTCGTGAAGGCAGGTTCCGGTGTGATGACCCTCGGCGCCCCCGATAGCCCGGGCGTGCCGGCCTCGGCCGCCGAGAACACCATCTCCGCTCCCTACAACGATCTGGCCACGGTGGAGCAAATCTTCGCCCGCTACCCCGCCGAGATAGCGGCGATCATCCTGGAGCCCGTGGCGGCCAACATGGGCGTGATCCCACCCGCCAAGGGCTTTCTGAAGGGGCTCAGGGACCTGACGCAGAAGGATGGGGCCCTCCTGATCTTCGACGAGGTGATCACCGGTTTTCGCGTGGCCTACGGCGGTGCCCAATCACTCTACGGCATCACCCCCGACCTCACCTGCCTAGGCAAGATCATCGGCGGCGGCCTGCCCGTGGGCGCCTACGGCGGCCGGCGCGACATCATGGAGATGATGGCCCCCATCGGCCCCGTGTACCAGGCCGGCACACTCTCCGGCAACCCGCTGGCGATGGCGGCCGGCATCGCCACCCTGCGCATCCTCCAACGTCCCGGCGCCTACGAGGACCTGGAGCGCAAAGCAGGGCGCCTGGCCGACGGCATCGGCCAGGCCGCCCGGGCGGCGGGGGTTCCCATCTACCAGACCCGCGTCGGCTCGCTGATGTGTACGTTCTTCGCCGACCAACCCGTGCGGGACTACGTCACCGCCAAGAGGGCCGATGCCGGCAAGTACGGGCGCTTCTTTCACGCCATGCTGGAGAACGGCGTGTACCTGGCGCCCTCGCAGTTCGAGGCAGCCTTCGTCTCGCTCGCCCACAGCGATGGGGATATCGACCGTACTATCGCCGCGGCCGAAGCCGCCTTCAAGGCCGTGGCATAGCGCGCGTACGCGGGCATTCGGCTGACACAGGAGAGCGTGAGAGGCCGGCTCGACGCCGGCCGGGCGGCAGGCCACAAGGGCCTGCCCTACGTGTCCGAGGTAGAGCGCCGTTGCCGCTGGCTGCGTCCACCGGCGCCGCGCCGCCTGCCCCAGCTGTCTGCGGAAGGGCGCCGTTGCAGCCCGTAGGGCAGGGGCTTGTCCCCTGCCGCCCGGCGCCCCTCAGGGCGCTGTCTCCGATGGGATACGATCCTTACCCCTGCCTGCCTGAGGCGGTGGCCTGGCCGGCCGTCTGCGCTAAGGGCGAAGGCTAGATAGCCACCTTCTCCGGAACGGTCCTCCCGCAGCGGACGGATCGTCCGGCTCGGGCTCGCCCGTCTCGTCCTCCTGCGCCTCGGTGAGCGCCCACGCCGCTTCGACGTTGCGCTTGTCGGCGCCCCGCTTCTCGCGTCCGGGCACCTCCAGGATGAAAGGCAGGTTCTGCAGGGCGGGGTGCTGGAAGAACGGGCGCAGGCCGCGCACGCCCAGCCGCCCTTCCCCCACGTTGGCATGCCGGTCGACGCGCGAGCCAAAGGCGCTCTTGGAATCGTTCAGGTGGATGGCGGTGAGGCGGTCGAGGCCGATCTCCGCCTCGAAGGAGGCGAGCATCCGCTCTAGCCCGCCGGCCGTCCCGTCGTAGAGGCCGCTGGCGTAGACGTGGGCGGTGTCCAGGCAGACGCGAAGACGGACGGGCCGGCCGAGCCGGTTGAGGACCGCGCCGAGCTCCTGAAAGGTGCTGCCGAAGACCTTGCCCGGGCCGGCGGTGGTCTCCATGAGGAGGGGCACGTCGCCCCGGGCGGCCTCCAGCGCCCGGCCGAGCGCCTCCACTATCGCCGCCTCGGCCTCCGCCGGCCCCATGTCGCGGGCGCTCCCCAGGTGGGTGATGACGCCGTCGGCCTCCAGATTCTCTCCCCACTCCAGGTAGGCGACCAGCGACTCCAGCGAGCTGGCCCGCAGGGAAGCCTTGGCGGAGGCCAGGTTGAGCAGGTAGACGGTGTGCAGGAACAAGGGCCAGACGTCCGCCGCCCGGCGGCTGGCCTTGAACTCGGCGACGGCCTCCGCGCCGTGGGAGGGCGGTCGCCACGACTGGGGCGGGCTGACGAACATCTGCAGGCACTCGGCGCCGATGGCGACGGCGCGCTCGACGGCCCGGCTCAGGCCCCCTTCGATCGACACGTGAGCGCCTATCCGCATGCCCGCGACCCCTCCTCCCAAGGCTTCAGTTTAGGGCCCGGCCTCAGTCCGCCACTTCCAGCACCATCTCGACCTCGACGGCGATGCCGCCGGGCAGTTCGGCCATGCCTACCGCCGAGCGAGCGTGCCGCCCGCGGTCGGCGAAGATCTCCACCAGCAGGTCGGAGGCGCCGTTGATCACCTTGGGCTGGTCCTGGAAGCCCGCGGCGCTGTTGACGAAGCCCAGCAGCTTCACCACCCGCTGCACCTTGTCGAGGTCGCCGAGGCTGGCCTTGACGGTCGCCAGGCAATTGAGGCAGACCTGGCGTGCCGCCGCGTAGCCCTCCTCAACGCCCAGGTCGCGGCCCAGCTTGCCGATGTACCGAGGGCCCTCGCCCGCCACGTGAGGGCCATGCCCGGAGATGAACAGCAGATTGCCCGTGCGCACGGCGCCGACGTAGTTGGCGACCGGGCTAGGGGACGAGGGCAGGGTCAGGCCAAGGCTCTTGATCTTCTCCTCTGTCTTCACGCTCGCTATTCCCCTCTTGGGGCGCCGCGTCGTTCCCTGGCAGCGGCGCCTACGCTAGGCCGGTCGGCGACTGCCGGCCGGCAACTTACAAATCGCGCCGTCGGAAAAGGACCGTGGCCGCGACCACGGCGGCGGCGGTGTAGACGAGGGCATAGACGATCATCGCCGTGCTGGGGGGCGAGCCGCCGAAGAAGGGCGTCATCACCGACCGCGCCAACATCTCGGTTGGTTGCAGCACGCTCGAGGCCATCTTCCAGAGGACGTCGCTGGGAATGACGAGGCTCGTGATGATCCCTATGTTCACCATCGTCTGGTTCTCTACGAGCGAGCCAATCTGCTCGACGAAGCCACCCATCAGTCCCACGCCGTAAAGCAGGAAGATGACGATGCCGTTGGCGACGGTGGGCATGATGGTGCTGCCCAGCACGGTCAGCGAGAGCAGCAGGAGCGTAGACAGGCACATCAAGGCGATGCCCGCCGCGGGCTGCGGCGGGACCACGTTCCAGGTGACGTAGATGCTGAGCATCACGCCCGCCGCCATCGCCGACAGGTAGATGCACAGCATCACCGCGAAGCCCAGCCACTTGCCGAGCACGACCTCCCAGCGACTGATCGGCTTGGGGAGGATGGCGTGGAGAGTGCCGGAGTCCACCTCGCTGGAGATGGTGCCCACCGCCGTGAAGATGGCCAGGAGGCCGGCGAGGAAGTTCACCACGTAGAGGCCAGCCAGCCCCATCGCATTGCCCACGATCGGACGATAGGTAACACTGGTGGGCGTGGGATGGCTCGTGAAGTCCTGGTAGGCGAACTGGTCGCCCAGGGCAAACAGCACCAGGAAGCCGACGCTGAGCACCACGGCGCCCAGCAGCACTTTCTTGCGCACGGCTTCGCGGAAGGTGAAGCGGGCGATAGCCAGAACCATCATCTTGCTTATTCCTCCTCGATCACCCGCACGAATAGGTCTTCCAGGGAATGGCGGTGGGGCGTCAGCTCGTAGAGGAGGCCGCCATTCTCGATCACCGCCGCCGCCAGGCGGGGGATGGCTTCCTCCGTGCCCACGGCCGCCGTTACCGTTCGCCCGTTGGCGCTGAGCGAGGTCGCCGTCTCCCGCAAGGCGGCAAGCACATTGTCGTTC
>JAJZQK010000622.1 GCA_021847625.1 Chloroflexota bacterium | reverse complement strand
CCGGCAAGCTCGGACCCAGCCCCTCCAGCAGCTCGAGCAGCTCGTGACGTGACCAACGCCCGGATGCCAGCGTGAGGTGGGGCACCCATTCGGGAGGGCTGAAGGGATAGGTGCGCACACCTACGCTGTCGAGGTTGGCCTTGAGCCTAGCGTACAGGTCTACCAGCGTGGCGCTCTTCTCCACGTGGAGGTGGAGAAAGAGCAGATTGGGGTCCGTTGGCGACACAAGTAGCCCGACGCCCATGATGTTGACGCTGAAGGGAAGGCTGTGGTCCGCCACGTCGGCCACGGAGTCCTGCACCGACGAGAGGTCCGCGTTGTTGTAGATGCCTTGCAGGGTGATGTGGGGCTGGGAGAACGAGCCCTCCCCCATGACGTGGGCCAGCCGCGCGATGATGTCCTTGGCAACGCTATAGCAACGACCCTTCGGTATGATCGTTACCGACATGACCGGCCCGGGAGGGGTGTATTCGTCGAACCCGTCCCCATCATCCTCCGTGAACCAGGCTCGGCGGGTTCGCCTTCCCTCCTCTCCCATTTCGACAGCACTCCTCCCCGTATGACTCTGCCCAGGCAACCTGCAGGTTTCGTACCCGGTCCCTTGCCAGACTGCATCCTCGCCTATCCAGGTGTTCCTCATGCCGTCAGATTACAGGATCGGCCGACTTCGGCTGGCGGACTCGCTCGTAAACGCCGCCGTAGGCCGTCCGCTTCCTCATTACGAAGGTTGCCGGGCCTTCGCGACCACCCAGGAGACAGCCGAAGGCGAGCGTGGCAGCGAGTGACACACCGGCCACCGCCAAAACGGCCGCTCGCCGGCGGCGGGTTCGGAACAGGCGTCCAGCGGCAAGACCGGGCTTGACCGAGGTCGAGACATTGCTCACCAGCCTCCGACCGGCGCCAGCCACCCACGCCGGCCGGGCACGGGAACGGGCCCTCCCCCACGTGCCCCGTCCGCGTCTTCTGAGCAACATCCGAGCACCCAACAGCAGAAACAGTGGCAGGCTAGGGACCGGCAATCTAGTAAGTCTAGTGATGAACAGCACGAAGCCTTCCCCCAGAGAAGTCGCAAGGCCTGCCGGCGAGGTTCCGGACAGAACCGCCCGCGCGCTGGCAGACCGCCTTGACAATCCGCCAGTGCGCAATTGCTCGCGCTGCTGGCAGCCTAACGCTAGTTAGATTATAATACAAATTCCGAACGCGGCAGCGAATGCGGTGGCGGAGGCGCGCAGATTCAGGAGGAGATGAGGTGGCAGCGGCTATGGGCTCGGCTGGTTCTTCCGACTTGCAGATGAACGCTATTCGGTTCCGGCTCATCACCAGTAATCGCTGGATAGTAGGCCAGACGGCGACAATCCATCGGAGACTGATCGACCTTCTCAACTCGGAGAACACCGAGTCGCTGGCAGCGCAGGATGTCGGCATTCTCCAACAAGGCCTTCCTCCGCAACCCGTCGACGAGGGGGCCGACTGGGCGAGCGTCAACACTTCCGCCGTCATTTTGGCCATCCCCCAGGAGGAGACCATCAACCCCACGGTGCCAAGGGACCCCCATATGTGGGTCAAGAAGCAGCCGGCGAGGGCCAAGGTCGGCGTGGGGCCGTACGAATTGACCGGCAACGTTCACGTCCCGGACGGCTGTGAACTTGATCGGGGGTTTCTCGAGGTCAGGGTAAAGTTCATCGCTATGACGACCGTTTCGATCAGGCGCGTCGACGATCCTACTTTTCTGGAGGAGCAGAGCGTCGTCATCGTGAACAAGGCTCACATTGACTACGTCATGCGTTCCGTGGCCGCACCCACGTTCAAGTTCGAAGAAGAGTGGAGCTACGTATACAGCACCTGATGGGGCTCTCCGTCCCGAATAGGGACCGGCTCTTCCCTTGGATTACCACGGAGGCCAGAATGCGGCCGTTTGCGGCGCCCAAACCCTTGCGGCTCGGGCCGCAAGGGCGCCTCGTGCCCGCTTGCGGCCTTCTCCGAGAATGGTTGCCGCCGGGTTGCAGGGGCGCGGTTATCGCGCCCGCGGGCGGCGAAACGCCGCCCTACACCAGCCGTCTTCATCTATCGTTGGCACCCGCTAGGCGATGAAGGATTACTGTGAACAACGCCGACTAGGGAAGGCGGCGTGCCCACAACCAAGCGGTCTGTACCTGAGCAAACGGCTCGCAGGGGAGTTGGTTGCTCTCTCCCGAAGCATCAACCCGTCGGCGCCGGTCAAGAGACAAGAAGGGCGCCCGCAGGCTATCGCTTCCGCCTTCTCTCCATCAGCACGTTGTAGTGGATCGTCTTCTGTTCCAGATTGCGACGCAAGGCTTCCCTTTCCCGCCTGGACTGGCACGTAGCGATCCTCTCCTGCAGGTCCGCTATCTCCTTGCGGAGCTGAACCTCTTGGGGCACGATGCCCGCGTTCTTCAGCACCTTGTATCCTGCCCGATATTCCTCGGGTATGGCGGAGAGGTCCTCGACCTCCAGTGGCCGTCCCTGGCCGGGCAGGTTCTCGAATTCCCCGTCCTCCATGGCCTTGCGAATCTTCGCGTCCGCGATTCTGGCCACGATATCGACAAGTCCTTCGTCGTAGTTCTCGCGCATCTACCAGCGTTCCCACGTCCAAACAGTCTTTACAACCAAGCCAAGCCCACGGCCGTTCTCACGATCCCGACATGCGGTGGCCTGCCAAACCGCCGTAGCCACCCCAACCCAGTATACCGCATCCGAGAGCGCCGACAAACCCGGGAACTCGCCCTCGCGCCTAGAGCCCCCCGCGGCCAAATCGTTCTAATACCCCATAGCCTGCCAACCGGCATACTCCGAAACGGCCTAACCAGCTGCCCTGGGTCTTCACACCAGCCAAGGAAACGGTCGCCGCTCCCGTCGGCATATTTGCGGTGCCGTCGCCAGGTCTGCTATAATGAATCGCGCTCGCGCACGAACCGCGTACCGCGCCCCTGTAGCTCAGTGGATAGAGCAACGGTTTCCTAAACCGTGTGGCGGCCGTTCGAGTCGGCCCAGGGGTACCAAGCTTCCCCACCAAAGGCCCCGAAATGGGGCTTTTTTTCGTTGTTTGGGCTCCACAATACCCCCTATGTCGAACCATAGTCCCCACGTT
>JAJZQK010000621.1 GCA_021847625.1 Chloroflexota bacterium | reverse complement strand
TCTTGGCCTGGTCGAGCGCGTTCATCTTGTTCACGCGGCGGCGATGGCGCTCGGCCGTGGAGAACTCCGCCCCCAGCCACGCTGCTACGATCTCCTTGGCCAGACCCTGGCCGACCACCCAGGCACCCAGGCACAGCACGTTCGAGTCGTTGTGTTCTCGGCTGCTGTGGGCGCTGAAGGTATCCCCGCACAGGGCGGCCCGTACCCCGGGCACCTTGTTGGCGGTGATGGAGACGCCGATTCCCGTGCCGCAGATGAGGATGCCCCGGTCGAAACTGCCGTTCGCCACCGATCGAGCCACCTCGGCGGCTACGTCCGGATAATCGTCATCCGGGTTGCACTCGAGCGGGCTGAAGTCCGTGAATTCGTGTCCCTGGCTTGTCAGCAGCTCGCCTACCACTTTCTTGAGATCGTAGCCGACATGGTCGGCACCGATAGCCACGCGCATTATCCTGCCTCCTCCAATGGTCGGCCCAAGGCCGCCTCTATTACCTGCTTGCTGATCGCCCCCTCCCTGACCATGCGGGGAGGGTCGGCGCTGAAGTCCACGACGGTCGACACGACTCCGCCGGGGCAGGTCCCTTCGATAACGTAGTCTATGCGATCTCCCAGCTGGGAGAGCACCTCGGCCGTGGTGGTAGGGCTGGGCCGCCCGGAGAGGTTGGCCGAGGTGGTGGCCACGGGCACGCCCAACCGGCGCACGAGCTCGCGCACGACCCGATGATCCGGCGCCCGCACGCCGACCGTGAGTCCTCCCCCGCGCACGACGGCCGGCACCTCGGCCCGGGCCGGCAAGACGATAGTCAGCGCCCCCGGCCAGAAGACCTCCGCCAAGCGTCCCGCGCCCGGCGGGAGGGAGCTGGCCACCTGTTCCACATCCCGCAAACCGGCGACGAGCAGGGCGATAGGCTTTTCCTCCGGCCGTCCCTTGACCTCGTAGATGCGGGCGACCGCCTCCGGCAGGAAAGGGTGGGCGCCAAGCCCGTAGACCGTGTCGGTCGGAAAGGCGACCAGCAACCCGCGCCGCAGGGCCTCGGCGGCGACCCGAATGCCGGACTCGTCGGCGGGGAGCTGTTCCGTCTTCATCTCTGCCTGCCGATCCCCGGGCGACCGCTAGGCCAGTTCGAGGCGGTGAAACGCCTCCGCCAGCCGCAGACCCTTCTCGCGTCCCGTGGCCTCGGCCCGCTGGCGCATTCGTTCGGCCAGGTCCGGAATGCGGCTCACCTGGCTTACGTGCTTTGACAGGGCCGCGATCTTCCGGTCGAAGGTCTCGCTGATGTCGATCCAGCAGTTGGGCTCCTGCGCCCGCATGTAGTACAGGTCCTTGACCCTGTGGGCGCCGATGCCGCCGACGAATTGGTCGGGGTAGTACCAGACGTCGCGAGCCCCCGCGATGGCGTCGGTGACGGTGATGCCCACGGCCCGGTGATCGGGGTGGATCTGGTAGTGCAGCCAGGGGTCGTGCGTAACGACCACGTCGGGCTTGAACTGGCGGATCAGCATCGCCAGCTCGCGGCGGAAGGCCATTGTCGCTTCGACCTCGCCGTCGACGTGGCGCAGGAAGATGCACTCGGCCACCCCCAATGCGGCGGCCGCGTCCATCTGCTCGCGCTCGCGGATGGTGGCCATTTCGCCGGGGGTGACGGCGGGGTCCCAGCTGCCCTTGTCGCCGCTCGTGCAGAGGACATAACGGACCTCGCAACCCTCGGCGAGCCATTTCGCGGTGGTCCCAGCGCAGCCGAAATCTGGGTCGTCCGGGTGGGCACCGATGATCATTACCAAACGTGGTTTGTCAGTCATAGGAATCTCCATATGTGATGCCCTGCCGGGCCGGGCTACGGGCGAAGCATAATACCGAAACTGAGGCCGCCGGGTCGGGCCCCTAGCGACAACCTACGCAAAACTCCCTGGAGGCAGGCATTCGTCGGCACCTCTGTACGCTCTCGGGCGCGGTCTCGCGCTCCACGAGGGCCCCTTGGTAGGTGTGCAGGACGTGCCGGGCGATGGCCCGCCAGGCCAGGGGCTGCACGGAAGCGCGGGCCCGCGCCGCTAGGTGTCCGCGCTTTGCCTCGTCGCGAAGCAGGCCCCCGAGGCTGGCTGCGAAGTCCTCCGCTGTGCGTCGTTCGACCAGCAGTCCGTTCTCCCCGTGCTTGACCACGTTCGGCAGTCCACCTACCCGCGAGGCGACAACCGGCGTGCCCGAGGCCAGCGCCTCGACCGCGACCAGGCCGAAGCTCTCGTAGAACGAGGGCACGGCGCAGACGTCGGCGGCGTTGTAGTAAGCGGGTAGGGCGGTCTGCGGGATGGCCCCCACGAAGTCGACCCGATCCTGCAGGCCCAGGTCTGCCGCCAGCCGGCGCACGCGGCTCTCCTCCGACTCGGGCGCCGCGTCGCCCCCCACGGCGACCAGGTGCAGGTCCGGCATCTCCGGGACGAGCATGGCGGTGGCGTGGAGCAGTAGGTCGAGCCCCTTGAGCGGGTCCATGCGGCCGACGAACAGGAGCACCCGTTTGCCGTCCAGGCCGAGAAGCGAGCGGGACTCCGCCTTGTCGGCGGGCTGGAAGAGACTGAGGTTGACGCCGCAAGGGATCACCGTCACGCGCCGGGGGTCGGCGGCATACAGCCGCGCCAGATGCGCGCGCTCGTCCTCGCTTGCCGCCACGATACGGTCGGCGGCGTGAATGGCGAGGCGCTCCCCGTCAATGCGCAGGGCGCTCTCTTGGCCGGGCGCCCCGCAGCGGTTCTTCACTTCGCCCAGGGTGTGGAACATCACCACGTGGGGCACGGCCCAGGCCTTGGCCAGCCGCATCCCGGCCAGGGCGCTGAGCCAGTAGTGGCTATGCACCAGGTCGTAGGCGAGCCCCTGCCGGCGCCGGTACTCGTCGAGCCCTGCTATGAACTGGGGCAGGTGGGCGAGGAGGTCGTTCTTGTCGGTCGGTCCTGGGTCCCCCGCCTCGAGGCGGACAAGGCGGACCCCCGGCGCCATCTCCGCCACCAGCGGGTCCCGCGGGTCGAGCTTCCTGGTGTAGACGTCGACCCTCAAGCCCGCGCGGGCCAGCTCGGCGGCGAGCTCGCGTACGTAGACGTTCATCCCACCCGTGTCCTTGCTG
>JAJZQK010000620.1 GCA_021847625.1 Chloroflexota bacterium | reverse complement strand
CGGATGTGGTGCGGGGGCACCATTTGCTCGGTAGGATATCACTTAGCCCGCGCTTCTGTCTTTACCTACGGGCGGCAAGATTTTAATCGGACAGCGTTGGGGCTTGCCCCCTACCGCCCGGTGCCCCGCAGGGCGGTGTCGACGGGGATACGACCCTCACCCCTGCCCTCTCCCTGAAAGGGAGAGGGGGCTTGGCTGGTTGCCCTTTTCGGGGCAGCCAGTCTGTCGAGCAACCCCCAGCACAGGGGCCGCTTCTCACTGCGGAAGCAATACAGGGCACGAGGCACCCAGGGTTCTCTCTGCGCACTCAGCGGCCTCCGCGGTGAATCTGATCCCGGCCGTGCGGTTATCGTCGGGACGTAACGTCTTCGCCGAAGTGGCTGCCGGTCCGGGCGTTACTATTCGGGGTCTAGAGCGTTATATATAGTGAGAAGCGGACAGTCCGTAGGATGGAGAGGGTACGGGGTAAGCGCGATGTCAACGAAATCGATGTTGCCGATAATTATGCTGCTTCTTTTGTTGATCATTTCGCCCATCCTGGTCGAGGTGTGCTTCAACCTTGGTCTGGGCGTGGGGCCTTGATCGGGCGAACTCCCGTCACGGCGTAGATGCTGAAGCAAGAATCGACAGGTTTGGGCCTGTCGATTCTTGCCTCTGGAAGAGGGTGACTGGTCGCGGGCGGCTCGCCTATGCCCCCAGGCTCGCCAAGCGCTCGCGCAGCCGTGAGATCCGCTCCTCGGCGGCCCGCAGGCGTTCCCGCTCCTTGTCGACCACCGCGGCCGGTGCCTTGGCGACGAACGCCTCGTTGCCCAGGCGGCCGTGCAGACCCGCCGCCTGCCGCTCGAGCCCCTCGATCTCCTTGTGCAGCCGGGCGCGCTCCTGCTCCAGGTCCACCATCCCCGCCAAGGGCAGATAGACCTCCACTTCGCCGACGATGATGGCGAGGGCCCGCTGGGGCTTCACGGCCAGCACCTGCTCGATGCGCAGCGGCCTTACCCGGGCCAGCGTCTCGATGGCCGCCCGGTGCTCGGTCAAGGTAGCGTACTGCCCGCCAGCCTGGACGATGGCCTCGATGTGGCGGGCGGCCTCCACGGTGTACTCCACGCGGGCGTTGCGGATGCCGCGGACTACGCCGATGAGCGTCGCCAAGGCGGCCTCCGCCTTCTCGTCGACTGGCCCCGTGCTCGGCCAGGGCTGGACAATGAGGGCCGGCGGCACGTCCGGCCGCTGCTCCCCCGCCGTCGCGCGCCGGGGGCTAGGCTCGGGGCGCACGGCCAGGCCGCCTCCGCGCACCATCAGGTGCTGCCAGATCTCCTCCGTCACGAACGGCATGAACGGGTGCAGCAGGCGCAGGCCGCGGTCGAAGGTGTCGACCAGCACCGGCAGCGGCGAGGGCTCGCCAGGCTTGGGATTGCGCAGGCGGATCTTCGCCAGCTCGATGTACCAGTCGCAGAACTCGCCCCAGAGGAACTCGTAGATCAGACGCCCGGCCTCGCCGAACTGGTAGTCGGCGAAGAGCCGGTCCACCTCGGCCACGAGCCGGTTGCAGCGGCTGATGATCCAGCGGTCGTCCACGCTCAGGTCCTTCGGATCACCTACTGCCTTGAGCGGCTCGCCGGCCTTGCCCATCTCCCCCAGGATGAAGCGGGCCGCGTTCCAGATCTTGTTCGCGAAGTTGCGGCCGCCCTCCAGCTTCTCCGGCGAGAGGCGCATGTCGTTGCCGGGGGTGGTGCCGGTGCCGAGCGTGAACCGCAGGGCGTCGGTGCCGTAGCGCGCCATCACCTCGAGCGGGTTGATGACGTTGCCCTTCGTCTTGCTCATCTTCTCGCCCTTCTCGTCGCGCACCAGCCCGTGCAGGTAGACGGTCCGGAAGGGCACCTCGCCGGTGTTCTCCAGGCCCATCATAATCATGCGGGCCACCCAGAAGAACAGAATGTCGTAGCCCGTCTCCATTACCGACGTCGGGTAGAAGTAGCGCAGGTCCTCCGTTTCGTCCGGCCAGCCCAGCGTCGAGATGGGCCAGAGGCCGGAGCTGAACCACGTGTCCAGCACGTCGAAGTCCTGGACCAGGTTCCCGCCGTGGCAGGCCGGGCATTCGCTCGGGTCCGCCATCGGGTCGTCGACCGACGGAATGACGGTCTCGTCGCAGTCCTGGCAGTACCAGACGGGGATGCGGTGTCCCCACCACAGCTGGCGGGAGATGCACCAGTCGCGGATGTTCTCCATCCAGTTGATGTAGACCTTGGCGAAGCGCTCGGGGACGATGCGGATGCGCCCGTCCTCCACCGCCTCGATGGCCGGTTGCGCCAGCGGCTTGATATCGACGTACCACTGCTTGGAGATTATCGGCTCGACGACCGTCCGGCAGCGGCCGCAGTGGCCCACCGAGTGCGTGTATTCCTCGATATCGACCAGCAGCCCCTCCCGCTCGAGCTGGGCCACGAGCGCCTTGCGCGCGGCGTAGCGGTCCATGCCGGCATAGGGCCCGGCGTTCTCGTTCATCTTCGCGTCGAGGTCCATCACGTTCACGGTGGGCAGGTCGTGCCGCTGGCCGATCTCGAAGTCGGTCGGGTCGTGGGCGGGCGTCACCTTCACCGCGCCCGTGCCGAACTTGGGATCGACGGCGGGGTCGGCGATGATCGGGATCTCGCGGCCGATCACCGGCAGCCGGGCCTTGCGGCCCACCAGACCCATGTAGCGCTCGTCGTCGGGATTGACGGCCACGGCCGTATCGCCCAGGATCGTCTCCGGCCGGGTGGTGGCCACGGTAATGTATTCCTGCTCCGGCCCCTTGCCGTCCATGATCGGGTAGCGCACGTACCACAGGTGCCCCTGCACCTCCTGATGGTCGACCTCGAGGTCGGAGAGCACCGTGCTGCAGCGGGGGCACCAGTTCACGATCCGCTCGCCCCGGTAGATGAGCCCCTTGTGGTAGAGGCGCACGAAGTTGGTGCGCACGGCCTTGCTGGGCCCCGGGTCAAGCGTGAAGCGCTCGCGGGTCCAGTCGCAGGAGGCGCCGAGCTTGCGGTGCTGGTCGGCGATGGCGTGCCCGTACTTGCGGGTCCATTCCCACATCCGATCGAGGAAGCGCTCGCGACCGAGCTCATGGCAGATCGG
>JAJZQK010000619.1 GCA_021847625.1 Chloroflexota bacterium | reverse complement strand
GGCCTCGCTCGCGGTGTCAGATCCACCGTCCTTGGCGGGGCTGGGCGGCTCGTGGCTGTTACGCCCGAGCAGGGCTCGTTCCCCATCGGTGAGAAGCTCGTGCCGGTGAGCGTATAGGGCCGCCTGCACCCGGTCGGAGGCGCCGATCTTCTGGAAGATGTTCGTGAGATAGTTCTTGACCGTTTTCTCGGCGATGTACAGGTTGGCCGCGATCTCTCTGTTGGTGCGGCCCGCCGCTACCATTCTAAGTATCTCTATCTCCCGCTTGGTCAGCCCGTCGGGGTTGGCCTCCGGCTCTCGTTTCGACACGAGACGGCGAAACTCGCTGAGGACGCGGGTGGAAAGCGTGGCGTCCAGCGGGTTCAACCCACTCCGTGCCTCCGCGATTGCCCGCAGAAGCTGCTCCACCGGCGCCGTCTTGAGGACATAGCCCTGGGCCCCTGCCCGAAGGGCCTGGAAGAGATGCTCGTCGTCGGCCCGGCCGGTGACGACGATAATACGGGCCTGCGGCATCTTCTCGCTGATCCTCTCCGTGGCCGTTATCCCATCCGTGCGCGGCATGCCAAGGTCCATCAACACGATATCGGGATGCAACTCCAGGGCCTTGCGCTCTGCCTCCGTGCCGTCGCCGGCTTCTCCTACTACCTCGATATTATCTGTCATCGCCAGGACCTGACGAATCGCCTGGCGAAACATCTGATGATCGTCGACTAAAAGAACCCGTGTCTTCATCGGCCCTCCCCCGTGCTCAGCCAGTCCGGCTGCTTCCCAACCCAGCGGCGCTAGTCACTTGCCTCTAGGAATCCGAACGGGAGACCGTCATTTGCCGATTCCCCGTCTAACTAACAAGTCACCGCGCTATGTTTACCACACATCAACCGTTGAGGCAATAGCCAGTCTAGCTTGGTAAGATGAACGATTCGTTAACATGTGGTGGGAGAATGAAGAAGGTACCGTCGCCATACCGAGCTGCCCCCGGACGACCCCACTTCAGATGCCTTGTCCACCTTTAGCCCAGTCGTGATTGTTGTAAAGCTGGCCCGGCAGGCAAGCGGCCGGATGACTTCGGGGCGTTGCTAATGCGTGTAAATATGCGATAATAGCTGCAAGCGAGCCCTAGGGAGAGGAAGGATGTGCCAGTGAGCAATGCGCCTGCGAGTGATCTTCTCACCGTGCCGGAGGTCGCCCGGCACCTCGGGCTGCACACGCAGACGGTCTATCGTCTCCTGAGTTCGGGAAATCTGAAGGGAGTCAGGATCGGCCGCGTGTGGCGCGTCCGGCGGCAATCTGTGGAGGCATTTCGGCGGACCCGCGAGAGCTCCCGCTACCAAGCTTGACCGGTCGGGCCGGACGCAAACCGATTGTCCATCGGCCTGTGGCTACAGAGATCGACCGCCGGAGTGAGCAGCCGAGGTCGTTGCCGCCGTGGAAGCAACGGGGGTGACAGCGAGGTCCGGTCGCTGCCACCCCCCAAGTAGGGCTGCTACGATCTGCGCTCTGGGCCCGGGCAGCTCTTCAGGGAGCGGTGTGTCAGCCTATCTGCTCGGCGACGCGCCGGCAGGCGGCGATGACTTCTTCCACGTGCGAAGGCCCGATGTGGCGGTGGGTGACGAGCCGCATAATCGTCTTCCCCTGCACCGATACCTCGACGTTGAAGCTCCGCAGGCGCGCGGCGAACTCGGCGGCGGTGAGCCCGGAGGGGGCGACGTTCACCCGCACGATGTTCGTCTGGACTGTATCCAGGTCGAGCGCCAGGCAGCTTATCTTGGCCAGACCCTCGGCCAGGCGCCTGGCGTTGCGGTGATCCTCGGCCAGGCGATCGATCATGCTCTCCAGAGCGACGACGCCGGGGGCGGCGATGATGCCGGCCTGGCGCGTGCTCCCGCCCAGCAATTTGCGCAGCCGCCGCGCGCGCTCGATGTAGGGACGGCTCCCCACGAGCACGGCCCCCGCGGGGCAGCTGAGACCCTTGGAGAGACAGAGCGTGACCGAGTCCGCGTCCCGCACAAGATCCTTGGCGGGGAGGCCGAGGGCAACGGCGGCGTTGAAGAAGCGCGCGCCGTCGATATGGACGGGTAGGCCGTGTCTGTCCGCCACCGCCCGGATGGCGCTAATTTGCTCCGGCCCGATGACCGTCCCGCCGGCGCGGTTGTGGGTGTTTTCCAGGCAGATCAGGCCCGTGCGGGGAGCATGGATGTCGTCGGGACGGATCGCCGCCTCCACCGCCTCGGGCAGGGGGCATCCTTTGCTGCCCTTGACGCGCGACAGCATCAGGCCGCCGATGGCCGCGGCGCCACCCTGCTCGGAGGTGAAGATGTGGGCGTATTCCTCGACGATGACCTCCTGGCCCCGTTCCGTGTGGGCCATGAGTCCGACGAGGTTGCCCATGGTGCCGCTGGTGAGCAGCAGGGCCGCTTCCTTGCCCAGCTTCTCCGCGGCCATTGCCTCCAGACGGTTGACGGTGGGGTCCTGGCCCGCGTTGTCGTCGCCCAACTTGGCCTGCCTGATGGCGTCGAACATCTCCTCCGTCGGCAATGTGACGACGTCGCTGCGGACGTTGATCCAACCCGGGCGCACCGGTCCCTCGGTGTAGGCCGGGTCTAACTGCGTTGCCAATCCTCTTCCCTCCCTGAATGTGAACGAATATGGTAAGTGAGTGCTGGCCGGACTGCTATCCGCCAGCGACGTTAGGATGCGGTTTGCGCGGTGGCCCCCGCCTCGACCGTCCGCGGCACGCGGAGGACCTCGCCGATGGCCTCGATTCTATGGCAAGAGCGGTCGTTCGTCAACGGCCGGCACGCGAGGCAACTTTAGTCGGGAAAGAGAGCGGCTCTGCGATGGCCGGCGACAGTGCCTGGGGCCACCGCGCCCACGCCTACGCGGCCGGCTATATCCGGGCCATGCTCGACGTGGTTCAGAGTTAGGCTGGTGCCATAGCCAGGCAGGTGACGGTTCCACCGCTGAAGTGGCGTCCTGCCCCTGCGAAGAACCACTGTTATTGCTCAGGGATAATGTCCGCTAACTGCTCAGCGATAATGTCCGAGTCAAGTGGCAGAAGGCCTCAAGTGCCGGCAAAGAGCCAGGCGCGCTGCTTGGCCTTAGCCCGTGGATCGGGCGC
>JAJZQK010000012.1 GCA_021847625.1 Chloroflexota bacterium | reverse complement strand
GGCTACGGCCCGTTGGGTTGTCGGCCAATTGCCCGCTGCCGACGCCCGCTCATCCTACCGCTCATGATCGCTGACGTCAAGCAAGTGCCCAAGGCAGAGGCCTGCCAGACAAACCATACGGCGAGCCTTCCGCCTCCACGACAAACGGCGGGCGGTTCTTCCTTCGATCAATCGTAGTATGATCCGCGAGACTACCGCATGCATAGATGGTACACGTGTCCTCGCGGCCGGAAGAGGGGAAAGCATGGGATGGTGGCGTCCAACAACGGCTGCTTCGCCAAGGTCGTCGAGTATCTAGGCCGGGCAGCCCACGCCGGAGGAGCGCCCGATAAGGGTGTGAACGCGCTGAGCGCGGCGGCAATCGCCCTGGCCGCCGTGAACGCCCAGCGCGAGACGTTCCGTGACCAGGACACGGTGAGGGTGCATCCGATCATCACCAAGGGCGGGGACCTGGTGAACGTGATCCCGGCCGACGTCAGGCTCGAGACGTTCGTGCGAGGCCGCACGCTGGAGGCGATCCGGGATGCCAACCGGAAGGTCGACCGCTGCCTGCGAGCAGGAGCCCTGGCGATGGGTGCGAAGGTTCGTATTACGACACTCCCCGGCTACTTGCCGTGTCACTGCGACCCGTACCTTGGCTCGCTCTTCAAGCAAAACGCCGTGAAGGCGGTGCCACTCACACCGTCACTCGAAGGCTAGTTCATCCCCTACCTTCGTTTTCGTGTTCCCAATGGTGCCGGGGGGTAATTCGAGCGTGCTGCGTGCCCGCCAGACAATAGGACTAATCCGTTGGGGCACCATGGCCTCGATGAGGTGGACAACCTTCCCGCGGGCGTCGAGGAAGACCACGTCGATCGCAAAGCCCATCAGGAAGGTATGCACGGCCTGGCAAGGGGTAAGCAACAGGCCTTCCCCCTCCGCTAGGGGAGGACGAAAAAGAAGGCCCCGGCTCCGTTGCCAGAAGCCTTTCGCCTCGACGCAATCAGTTGCCAGGGCCTGTCCCTGCTTGGTGTTGGTGACTCTCAAAATCCGTTGCCCAACGTCTTTCCGATTTGCAGCAGGGCCGGACCCAAGATAACGACGAGCATCGCCGGGAATATCAGGAAGACCAAGGGGAAGGTCATCTTGATAGGGGCCTGATGCGCCTCCTGCTCTGCCCTCTGGCGACGCACCACGCGCATCTGCTCGGCCTGGATGCGCAGAATCTTCGCGATGCTAACGCCGAGTTGGTCGGCCTGGATTACCGCGGCGATCACCGTGTTCATATCGCCCACGTCGGTCCGCCCGCAGAGGTCGCGCAGGGCGTCGCGACGGCCCTTGCCCATTCTAATCTCAGCCAGCGTGCGGCCGAACTCCGAGGAGAGCGCATTCTTCCACTTCTGAGCCACCTTGTTCATCGCCGCATCAAAGCCCAAGCCGGCCTCCACGCTGATCGTCAGGAGGTCGAGGGCATCGGGCAGCGCCCGCGATATCTCTTTCTTGCGGGCGCTGATCAGTCTCGATAGCCACAGGTCGGGCAGCATGTACCCGACGACGGCGCAAGCGGCCGTTATGCCCAAGGTCATCAGAAGCGTCATGCGAGAAAACACGATCACCAGAACGATGACGCCCAGCAAGAACGCCGCCAGCGCCTTCAAGCCCAGAAAATCGGCTGCCTCCAGATCCTTCGGATTCCCCGCCACAGCCAGCTTGTGGCGTACCTCCGCCAAGGTATGCTCCGGCCGGCGCCGGGTGAGGAGGTCCGACAACTTGGACAGACCAGGGCGGACCACCCGGTCAAACAAGGGCTGCGAGAGCTCGAGTTCCTCCAGAGTCCTGGGCCTGGCGGCGAACTCATCCAGTCTGGTGCGAACCTTGACGGCCTCTGCCCTTACGACGTAGCCACCGGAGACGACCAGGAGTACGCTTGCCGCTGCCCCCATTGCAAGGCCCATAGCCAACCAGTCCATTGGCATCGTCTCCTTACACTTCGATTTGTGTGATCTTGCGCATTGCCAGCCAGCCTAACAGGATACCGCCCACCGCACCAGCAGGCAGGCAGAGCGTCAACCCGGGCTCAAACAGCTGCGACATGTATTCCGGGTTGATGATATATAGCACCACGCACAGGGCGACCGGCAATAGACTCACCACGTTACCGCTGCAGCTGACCTGCGACGTCAGCGTCTTGATCTCGCCCTTGACCCTGACACGCTCGCGTATGGTGTGGCTGATGCTGTCGAGTATCTGGGCCAGGTTACCACCAACCTCGTGTTGAACGTTGATGGCCGTGACGACGAGGTCAAGGTCCTCGCTGGCGATGCGTCGCACGAGGTTCGCCAACGCCTCCTCGGCGCTCAGCCCGAGGCCGACTTCCCGCACCACCCTCTGGAACTCATCGGACGTAGGCGACGGCCCCTCCCGTGCCACCATCTCCATCGACTGGAGGAGACTGTAGCCGGAACGAAGAGAGTTGGATAGCATCTCGCAAGTGTCGGAGAGTTGATTATTGAACGAATTGAGCCTGTTGCGCTGACGCATGCCTACGTACAGCCGGGGCAAGAAGAGGCTAGACAGACCGAACACCGCCCCGGCGGGAATACTGCGGGTCGAAAAGTAGGCAAGAGCAGCAACCCCGATGACGACAAGGATGTTGACAGCAATGTACTCCGAAACGGTCAGCTTGATGTCCGCCCGGGCCAGGTCTTGGGCGAGCTGGGTCGCGAAACCCCGCCCGGCGACCGCCTTGTCTAGGCCCGCCACCATTCGTCCCGAAACGCGCGAAGTCGTCGACGCCGTGCGTACGGCGGCAGGGCTCGTCGCCAGTTGATCCAGCCGGGCGTTGACGTCCACATCTGGCGCCATCAAGCGCGAGATCCCGACGAACACCAGCACAATGCCAATTGCCGCGGCCGCAGCCAGTCCTATAGCGAGCATCTTCCCCCCCGCAGCCCCTTACCTTCTACCAGAACTTACCCGCGCGAATGCCGAACACGGACGGCGGCAGGTATATGCCTGATGCCTCCAGCTTGTTCATGAACTTCGGCCGCATCCCCGTGGGTCGCAACTGGCCTAGGATACGCCCTTCCTGAATGCCCGTCTGCTCAAACGCGAAGATGTCCTGCAGGACGATCGTTTCGCCCTCCATGCCCTGCACTTCCGTCACGCTCACCACGCGCCGCGACCCGTCCTTCATGCGCTCCTGGTGGATCAGCAGATCCATTGCCGAAGAAATCTGCTCCCGGATCGCCCGCAGTGGCAGCTCCATGCCCGCCATCAGCACCATCGTCTCCAGACGTGCCAACGAGTCGCGCGGGCTGTTGGAGTGCAGGGTGGTCATCGACCCATCGTGGCCCGTGTTCATCGCCTGCAGCATATCCAGGGCCTCACGGCCACGGCACTCGCCGACCACTATCCGGTCGGGACGCATGCGCAGGGCGTTGATCACCAGGTCGCGGATCGTAACCTGGCCTTTGCCCTCGATGTTGGGCGGACGCGCCTCCAGCGTAAGGACGTGGTCCTGGCGCAGCTGCAGCTCTGCCGCGTCCTCAATAGTGACGATTCGCTCGTCGTCGGGAATGAACCCGGACAGCACGTTCAGTAGAGTCGTCTTACCGGAGCCGGTGCCGCCGGCGATCAAGACGTTGAGCCTGGCGCTCACGCACGCCTTGAGGAAATCGACGACCTCCTGCGTCAACGTCCCGAAGGAGATCAGATCATCGACCGTCAAGGGCGTCTTGGCGAACTTACGAATGGTGAGCACCGGACCCACCAGCGACAGCGGGGGAATAATGGCGTTCACACGCGACCCGTCTGGGAGGCGGGCATCGACCATCGGCTGCGTCTCGTCGCAACGTCGACCCAGCGGGGAGATGATCCGGTCAATGACCCGCATAACATGTGAGTCGCTCTCGAACTTGATATCCATCTTCTGGATCCTACCCTTGCGCTCCACGTACACGTTCTTCGGGCCATTGACCATCACCTCGGTGATGCTCTCGTCCTTCAGAAGGGGATCGATGGGGCCGTAGCCAAGAATCTCGGCGATGACCTGTTCGAAGAGCCGCGAACGCTCGACACGCGTGAGGATAATGCTCTCCTCGGCCAGGATTGCGTTGTACAGTTCCTCGATGGTGCGCTCTACCCTAGCGCGGTCGGACAGGTCCATGCGCGGATCGAGCTCGGCAATAAGCTTGTTCTGGACGAGCGACTTGAGGTCCGCCGTCAGTTCGCGGGCCCCTTCCCGGGGACTGGACATCGTCGAACGGCGCAGTGTGTCATTTCCAGAAGTCGACGAGGCATTCGGCGGTGGACTGCCCTCGATCCTTCCTAGTAGCGACATGGCACTCTCCTGGCATCGGTCAAATTAAGCGACAACTACGGAAAACTGACCCCTAGGCCGCGCTCGCGCTCTTCTTGCGCCCGAACGGCAGCCATCCTCTACCCTTCTTCTTGGCCGTCTCCGTGGCCTTGGGTTGCGACGGCACGGCCTGCCTCTGCAACAAGTCCGACAGTTCCACGAGGCTCTTGGCAATGGCGCTGTCACGGTTGGCGAGCACAAAAGGCATGCCCTTGTTGAGCGCGAAGTTGGCAACACGGGGGTTGTCGGGGATGCAGAGAACCGTCTCTATGTTGAGATTGGATTGCACATCCTGCACGCGCACCCCCCCAGGCGCGCCCATCCGGTTGGCCACCGGCAAGAACTTGGTGCGTGGATATCCCAGGCCCTGCGAAAGTTCGAGGAAGAGCTTCAGGTCCTTGATGGCGGCCATTTCCGGCGAATACAGAAGGACGGCCTTCGTGGCCACGTCGAGCAAGGCAAGGTCGGTATCCCGCAGCGAAGGCGACAGGTCGGCAATCACGTACTCGTAGGCGGACGTCAGTTCGCCGACGATCTTCCGCAAGGTTGCCTCGCCAACGCCGTCGTCCTTCCCCGGGCGAGCGGCCGCTTGCAGCACCTTCACCCCCGACGAGTGCGCCACCAAGACCTCCTCCACCATCTGGAGGTCGATCTCGTCCGGCTGGGCGGACGCCAGGTCGCCGATGCCTAGGCTACTACGCAGGTTCATCGCCGTGCCGACATCGCCGAAGTTGAAGCAGCCGTCCAGCAACGCTACCTTGCGCCCGTGGTTCTTCGCCAGAGCCACGGCCAGGTTGCAGGCAACGGTCGTGCGGCCGATACCGCCCTTGGGCCCGCAAACGGCTATCAGGCACCCCTCGCCGTTGCCGCCGGAGCCCTCCGACCCGCTGGGGCCTTCGACGGCCAGGCCAAGCGGCGCCTGGGGCCCGCGCAACTCGTAGGCCCGGCGGATGCTCGCCGCCAGCTCCTCGGGAGTGAACGGGTTCACCAGGTAATCGCGAGCGCCCGCCAACATCGCCGCACGCAGCGTCTCCGGGCTGTCCACGACCGAGACGAGGATGACCTCCACGCCGGGCACCTCGGCCACGATGGTCTCCGTGGCGGCGACGCCATCCAGATTCGGCATGTGCATGTCCATCAACAGCACGTCCGGCCGCAGTTCCCTCGCCCGCGCGATGGCCTCGTTGCCATCACGCGCTTCGCCGACGACGGCAATGGCCTCTTCCAGTGACAGCAGCTTGTGGACGCTGAGCCGCGCGGAGTCGCTATCGTCGGCAATCACTACCCGGATGATTCTCTGGTCGTCTGCCATAATTCCCCAACCCGCTAGTTGCGCCGGGCCGTGGCCCAACCTACTTCATCGCCGCGTCTACGGAGCCTGGATGTTGAAGCGATCGATCAGCGACTGCATCACCACGGCTTCCGTCGTGTACACCTGCGTGTCCCCGGCGGCGCGCAGCGCCATCTCGATCTTGGCGCCCGAGTCCTTGAGGTGCTTCAGAACCAAAGCGTCCTGCCGCGGCACGGCGAAGACGACAACCTGCCCGGAGATCTTGGCCGCCGTGGAGGTAGTGGCGGTCCCCTGGTTGGCTTGGTTCTGAGCCTGGCCGGTGCCCACGCTGACGACCTTCAGGTCCTGCATCGTCAATTGGGTGATCGCCTTGGGCGCCGTGGGATCCTCCTTGGAGGTGTCGAGGGTGATCAGCAGGTCGACCGTATCCCCTTGCCGCACAGCCCCACCGGACACGATGTCCGACATTGGGAAGGTCACCAACACATGGCCCTCGTCCAGCATAAAGGCGAAGCCGCTCTCGCCGTTCGTCTTGGCGATGCGGTCGCTCAGCACGTAATCGCCGGGGTACATCGCGGCCAGCGCCATATTGCCCACGGCGTCCGCCGTGTTACGCACTGCCGTCGCCGGCGCGAGGCGCGTCGGCACTTCCGCCATGCCGATCGAGGCGGCGGAGATGACCGAGCGCTCACCAATATCCGAGAGCACCACGACCACCTGGGTCGTATCCTCGGCCTTGGCCGGCTCCGCCGTCCGCTGCGCCAACATAAACACCGCGCCGCCCACCACGGCCGCCAAGAGCACACCAAAGACGATAAGGACTATACCGCCCCGTCGACGCCCCATCCGCCATACCTCCTGTCGGTTGCCGAGTCTGTCCCTATCATTCTACTACACAACCGCTCACGTGTCAGCTGGTCAAAGGCTCATTCCTTCACGAAGATTACCAGCCGACTACAGAAATGCCACCGTTCGCGACACAAATGGCGGGGACCCTATCTTGCCAATAGGGTCCCCGCTGCCAGTCGCGCTCCCCACCAGCCCCACCACCGATCGTATCGAGTCTTCCCAGCCTGACGCGTTTCCTCCGACTAAATGCTTGCCCATCAACAAAATGTTAAGCCCATCGGATAATATGATCCACGACGGCGGAAACGCCCTATGTCGGCGACGCAGCCCGGCACCCCCGAGGGGCGGGACCACGCTCGACCTGCTGCTCACTCACCGCGACCTAGAGGGACGCGATGTTCGATACGATGTCAGAGTACGTGCTAGACAAACCGTTACCCAGGGCGAGAACAGCCACCAACAGCGCGACGGCTACCAGGACCAACAACAGTGCATATTCGACGAGCCCCTGGCCTTTCTCGTCATTCGCTACTCGCCCCATGTCAACCTC
Source organism: Chloroflexota bacterium (assembly GCA_021847625.1). The sequence continues at coordinate 10,404 of JAJZQK010000012.1, read as the reverse complement.
CTGCCTGCCGAGCCACCCGCTTCGCCCTCGCGAAGACCATACGTGGCCCGCCGGGCACCGGCCAAGGATGCAACATCCCTCGCCAATGCCCGCGCCCTACTTGAGACCGGACACGACCGTGCTGAAGGTCGTCGAGATCTGCTCTCCGAGCAGCCCGAGGATGACGATCACCGCGATGGCGATGAGCACGAGGATGAGGGCATACTCGACCAGACCCTGGCCTTCCTCCTCCCGCCGAACCGACTGGAGAAGCGACATTAGATACGCCACGTTCATTTACCTCCTTTCCCCCGTATTTGCCGGCGATTTCGCGTCGGCAATGGCGACCGCCACGCGGCCAGCCATCCCTTCGCTAGTCGCCTAGGGCAGTTACCTACTGTCCACTAGCCATTATATGGGCTGGTACCTGCATAGGCAATAGGAATAAAATGGGGTAAAAGTGAAGAACGAGTGAAGGGAGGGTCGCCCCCAGGGCGATGCAGGGCTACTCGGCCATTACGAGGGGCACGACGACGCGCACGGTAAGGCCGCGCCCATCCGGCCCCTCGGCCTGCAACTCGCCGCCGATGGCTTGGGCGTAGGTGGTGAGCACGTTCCCGCCTGTGCCGGTCCGGGCGCCAGGCGACGGCCGCCCTTCCACACGGATGGACAGCTCGGCCTTGGCCTCGTCCACGGCCAGCTGAACCTCGACCTCGGCCACGATCAGCGCTACCTGGGCGAGGCGCAGGCTCTCCTGCACGAGGCGAAAGAGGGCCAGCTCCGTTCCGCTCGGCAGGGCGACGTTGCGCCCGGGGAGGCGCAGCTGGACCCGGGCGCCGAGGCGGCCCGCCGCGTCCTCGACGTAGCGGCGCAGGGCGGCCTGGAAGCCCACCTCGCGCAGGGCGGGGGGATGCAGCCCGGAGACGAGGAGGCGCGCCGCCGCCATCGCCTCGGTCAGCGAGGTCTTGAGCGAGCGCGCCTCCGCTTCCGCCTTCGCCGGGTCGCGAGCGATGAGGCGGCGCACAATCTCCGCCTGGAGGATGAGGTTGCTGAACGTCTGCACCTGACCATCGCGCAGCTCTTTCGACAGCCAGGCGCTGAGATCCTCGCGGGCTGCTACCACTTGCCGGGAGAGCTCCCGGGCCGCCAACGGGGCGGCAGGCGAGGGGTTCGGCGCTTCTGGCCGCGGGGGCTCGGTCGCGCGGAGCGGCAGGCCGTCGAGGCGTTCGAAGAGGTCGACGAACTGAGCGAGCTGGCCCCTGTGCTCCGCCAACCACTGGCCACGCTGGCGCAGGCTATCCAGCTGAACCTGCATGAGGCTGTGGCGAGTAGTGGCGTCGGCCAGCGCCGCGTAAGCCTCGGCAACCTCGGCCGCGTTCAGGCCGCCCGGGGAGGCCACGACGGCCTTGATTCTGTCCTCGATCTCTGCTTGGCGGGTACCCGCCAGGCGCAGCTCGCCCTCGATCTGGCGGACGAGCGTGCCAAGCTCCCGCTGCTGGCGCTGCAGCTGGGCAAGCTGGGCCCGGCCGTCGGCGACAGTAGCAGTAAGCTCACGGCTTATCGATTCGAAGGTTCCCGGGCTATCGGCAGCCGGCGACATCTAAACCTCGTGCATCTTGATCCAGCCGTGGCGCAGGGCGTAGACCACGGCCTGGGTGCGGTCGTTCACGGCCAGTTTGCGGAGGATCGACGTGATGTGGTTCTTCACGGTCTGATCGCTGATCTTGAGGGCACGGGCGATCTCCTTGTTGCTGTTGCCGCGGGCGATGTACTCCAGCACCTCGATCTCGCGCGCGGAGAGGGGGACGAAGAGGGGCTCGACATCCTGGCCGGCGAGGGCAAGGTCGCGGAACTGCTTGAGGACGCGGGAGGCGACGAGCGGCTTGGTGAGGACGCTCTCGTTGATCAGGTACTCGCCGTTGGAGACGCGGCGGATGGCCTCGACGAGGACGTCGGGCTCGATGTCCTTCAGGTAGTAGCCGGCCGCGCCCACCTTGATGGCCTGGAAGAGCTGCTCCTCGTCGTCCTGGGCGGTGAGGAGGATCACGCCCGCGCGGGGGTTCTGCGTCTTCACCTGCTTGGCCACCTCGAGGCCGTCCTTGCCAGGCATCTGGGCCTCGACGAGGACGACGTCGGGAGCGAGGCCGCTGGCGAGATCGACGGCCTGGTTGCCATCCGCCGCCTCGCCCACGATCTCCATATCCGGCTGCTCGGCAAGGATACCCCGCAGGCCCTGCCTGAAGATCGGGTGGACATCCGCGATCAAGATCCTGATATTCTCCATGTCCTATTTCTCCTGTACCTAAATCAAGCCGGCAGATAACCTCGCTCGGGTAGGTCATTCCTGTACGACCAGGAACTACACCGCCTCACCGCGTAGGAAGAAGGGGAGCACGTCGAAAGCAGGCAGATTGCCACGTGCTCGGAGTCGCGCACCAACGCATGACCGCCCGTCGACAGGCATGTGCTCTTAGGATAGGCAACCTCAAATCAAAGCGATGTTGCACTTGTCAGATCCTACATAGCCCAACACCCGGGCCGCCCATGTGGTAACAAGACAATAGAAGGAGCAGCCGCCCCGTGGACTCCCCGATCCCCGCGCAGGAATTATACAGTAAGAACTTGTCGAGTGTCTATAGGATCGCAGGTTTTCCCTTGTCCATTTGCCGTACTATCGTACCCTCGTCGCCGTCCGGCGGCAGACCGCGGTCCAGCGACCACAACAATACGATGAGCAGGAGGAGGCCGAGAGTCGGCGCCAACGTGACAAGGCTCGCGGCCAGCGGAACGCTGACCTGACCGATCTGCGCGGGGTCTCCACCCCCTAGACGCAGCGCCAGTGCGTCCAACTGGGCAGGGGCAACAAACCAGGAGAATGCTATGGCGGCGCCAATATACGTGCTCGGCCTTGGGAAGCCGCGCCTCATCAGGTGCTTCAGGCAGACCGCCAGCGGGAGCAGCGCGAGAGACAAGTAGTGCATCCAAGCGATGGGGCTAACGAGTATGCTCACGCACAACAGAATGGAGAACGCCGTGTCCAGCCTGCGTGTCCTCGCCGTGAGGGCAAGGCCGCCGACGCTGAAGAGGGCCGGCAGACCATAGGACACCAGCTGCGCCAGAACGGTAGACGCAAACAGCGGTGGGGCAGTCAGCCCGGCCACCACGGGAGACCCCGTGCCGTCGAATAGCCTCCAGCCAACCGACCACAGCGATATGTTCCTCTCGTGCGCACGGTATAGGGCAAAGACAGCTGAACCAACTTCCGTGTAGTAGCGGACAACAACATCGAAGCCCACGAGAAGCGCCGCGATGCCGTTGAAACCTAGCCAAGCGGACACAGCTGCTAAGCTTGCTCGCCACTCCCGCCGGATCAACAGCAGGACCACCAGTGGCCAACCGAGCAGTTTAAGAGAAAGCATACCCCCGATCAATAGGCCCGCTCTGACCTGCTTACGCAAACGTAATTCCCGCCAGGCCAGAGATGCCAGCAACAGCAGAATGATACCCATCTGACCAACTAGAACGTCGGCGAGAACAGGGGCCCAGCCGAGTGTGAGCAACGCCGCCACACCTGCCACCGCTATGCCGCGACGGACGTACCACATGCCGGCAAGAAGACGGAAAGCCGCGAACAGGCATGTGAGCTGAAGAATCATCCATAACAGCGCCGCCTGTCGATAGTCCAGCAAAGCGAAAGGAAGGCACAGAACCGCCACTGGCGGGGGATGAGGGCTTGGGTGGGGAAACACAAGGTTCGGCAACGGACCAAGGAACAGCGTGGTCAGCGCGGGCAATTGCAGATAGGGATCGACTCCAGAAAGAAGCGCTCTTGCCAGGAGATACTCCTGGATGAAATCCTTTAGATACACGTAAGGCGGGAACAACGATACGACCGCCCCATACAAGGAAATTACGACATACGAGGAGAGAACCACGATGAGGGCTAGCCTCAGCATCCTGGCAGGCCGAGTTTCGGCACGGACGACAATCGCCAACAGGCTAGAGGCCGTAGGGCCCGAACTCATGCCGTTTGCACTCCATATGGATGATGCCCTGCGCGTTCAACAGGTCGTCTCTCCACCAGCCAACGGCCAGTGACGCCCCTGCTCCAGCACAGCAGGCGGCGGTTGCGCGGGTGCCGCCTTGGCGTACCAGACCGTGCGTTCAACCTGCTGGTAGACCAACTGCTACCGTAGTATACTACCAGAGGGACCGAGAACTCGCTACTATTGCGGCATGAAGCTCGTCGAGGTAGTGAGTCAATCATGTAAGCTTCCGAGGCTCCCTTTGCGGTCGGCAGATGAGCACCGCCGTTGTGGAGGCTTCGTAGGGTGGGTGGATCCGCGGTGTCCAAACCGAAGACCACAGGCCGCGTCAATCTCCCGAACCTGGCCATTGTGCTGGTGGGACTGGCCGCGCTCGGCCTAATTGCCGTGTCATTCACCAGGCTCATTGACTCACTGTCCTCTCCCTCTTCGGCAACTGATTTCACACAGTACTACCTAGCGGCCAGGGCAGTGCTGGAGGGCAGAAGCGCCTATTCCGACTTAGCTGAAAGGGCCGTCGCCGCGGGCACGCAGATGTGGACCGACTCGGCGCCATATCCACCTGTGTTCCAGCTTATTATGCTACCGTTCGCCGGTATGGAATACGGAATGGCCTGGTGGTCGTGGAGCCTGCTGTCGCTGGCGTGCATTGGATTAGCCGTACTGGTCATTTATCGAACGATTGGGCTGCGCATCCCGTTGGCCGCTCTGCCCTTGGTTACCGCCGCCCTTGCCTCCTTCGCCCCCCTCCATCACCAGGTCCTCTTCGGGCAGGTGACCGGACTGCTTTTCTTACTGATCACCTTCACCTGGTTCTTCTACCGGCGAGGCTGGTACGGCGCCGCGGGCTGGCTGCTCGGGCTAACCTGTGCGCTGAAGCCGTTCCCGGCACCGCTAGCCTTGTACTTTCTTAGGCAACGTAACTGGCGTGCGCTGGCCGCGACGGGAGCCTCGTTTGTCCTGTTCACGCTTCTAGGAGCATTCCCCCTCGGACCGGGGCAGATACTAACCTACTACCGAGACATCCTACCGAAGTTGAGCCAATACTATGACGGCCTGGGCAATGCCTCGGTGTTCGGCCTGGTGTACAAGGCTCCCGTCGTCCTGCCCGAAGACCCCGCAGGGCAGGTACTTGCTTTCTTTCCGCAGTCTGCTGTCGCGGCAGTGTTGGCCCTTGCGGTGCTCGTCTACGCGTTGAGAGGCTGCGACCGCCAACCTTCCAACGGCCGGACGGCGGACATGGAGATTTCGGCTCTGATTCCGGCAATATTGCTAGCGTCCCCGATCACGTGGCCGCACTACTTGGTGTTTCTGTACCTGCCTGGCCTTGTCTGGCTGGCGCGCTTCAGGGAGGGGGAGGTGGCCAGTCGCTCGATCTTACGGCTCTTCCTGCTGGCTGTGGTCTTGCTTTCCGTGCCCGCTCCGACCGGTCTCATCGCTTGGCTTCTGACCGCGGGCGAGGGCGCTGGCCTGGTACTTGGCAGGGTTGCAGCCCTACTGGTAACCTCGCTGGGTTGTGCCGGATTGGCAATCCTCCTCTGGACCGGCGTGGCAGTTCTGCGTCAACGGAGAGCGTATGCGGCAGCGTGAGAAGGCAGTCAACCTGATGCTTGTGTTCATTGCGGGAATTGCACTCGCCATCGTGGTCTTCGGGAGCCTGCCACCGCTCGCGTATGGGAAGGATGTCCAGCAGGAGTACCTATCCGCTTTGGCACTTCGCGATGGTCTCGACATCTTCACACCGACAACCAATCTGTCCGCTCGCTACTTCCCAGTAGAGACCAACAACTTCCCGCACCCTAATCCCCATCCTCCCCTTCTGTCGCTACTGGCTATGCCGCTGACACTACTTCCGTTTCCCGCAATCGTCTTGCTGCTGCTTGCCTTAAACGTCGTTGCACTCTTGACTATCGGCCGCTGGCTCGGCCTGTCCACCCAGGCGAGCCTGGCCCTCAGCGCATGGCCGCCCATCTGGTACACACTCTTCATCGGGCAGTATGAGATCCTCATCCTAGCGATGCTGATGCTCGGCTGGCGACTGGCAAGCGAAGAGCAGGACACCCGGGCGGGGATGTGGCTGGGCATCGCCGCCATCATGAAGTTCTATCCTGCACTCCTCTTGCTCCCATTTCTGGCTCGGGGTCGCTTCAGGTTGGTATTTGTCGCGGGGGCTGTCTTTCTTGCCGGTCAGATCGGCAATCTTCTGACAGTCGGACCAGCCGGTCTTATGCGGTACTTCGCGCAGGTGCTTCCAGAGGTGTCGGGCAAGTACGTGCAGATGGGTCTCAACAGCGCCCCTTACGGAGCACTCCTGCGGCTGTTCGGGGGTGCGACAGACGCAACGCCCGTCTTCAATCGGCCAGAGGCGGCACTGCCCATAGCAATCATACTGTCCATTGGGGCGCTGGTCGCGCTCGCCATTCTCCGGCCAGAGGCCGGCCCGGTGGCGCTGTTGGTTGCCATGCCTAGCGCATGGTCGTACTACACGGTGCTCGCTCTGCCACTAGTCGTTGACCTGATGCGGCATCGTGAAACGAGGTATTGGGCGATTGCCGCTACGGTTGGCGCCTCATACGTGCTACCGCTCGTGAACATGACAATGGAAACAACCATGGCCTTCGTGCATAGGGCTAGCGGCACGGCCCCTCCGATAGCCTCGGTGCTTGCCGCCATCCAACCTGCTGGCCATCTGTGGCTCCTTTCCCTGGCAGCCATCACGGCGGTCCTTGCTTGGCGGGGCTTCCCATTATCAAGGGCCACCTGGGCTCAAAGCGTAGACCAAGATGCCCACAGTCATCATGCCCAGAACGGTGGGGTTGGATAGCAGGCTGACGCGGGGGTGAGCTCCGCGATATTCAGGGCCCGCCCTCGCCCGTTCGTCAACGTCCTTATGCGCGTATCGGCGTTCAAGGCCGCCTCTTAACCGCTCTGCCACTGTTGCAGCAGTGGATTGGGTAGTATACTACTAACACATCTTCTGGGGGGGCTGGGTTGGCCGAGAGCGCTATCGCTTCTAGTCCAAAAGGCGCGGACCCTGATGCGAGGCTGTACCGAGCCTTGCGGGCGCACCCCTACCTTGCGGTCACGGCCCTGCTCGCCGCCATCGCCGGGGTCAACCTCCTCACCCTGATGCGCTACCCTCAACCGTTTGTTGACGAAGGCTGGCTGGCGAGTCGGGCCTGGGCGCTTCTCCATACAGGCCGCGCCTTCAGCTCGTTAGACCATGGCGTGTGGGACCGGTATGAGGGATACTGGACCTTCCCACCGCTGCTTGGAACTTGGTTTCAGGCGCTTGGCATACAGGTCTTAGGGCTAAGCCTATTCTCAGTCCGTCTAGTGTCGCTGGCGTTCGGGCTCGTTCTTCTGCTGATCGTCTTCACGATCGGCAAGACGCTATACGGGCAGCGCACGGGCCTACTGGCGGTACTGCTGGTAGCCACGTCGATGCCCTTTCAGGTCTCCGCCCACTGGGCCCGCCACGACGTGATCGTCGCCGCCTTTGCCTACGGAGCACTAGCCCTCTTCGTCACCGAACAGCGCGATAGTCGCTATCCGATCAGGAGCCTCGGCGCCGGGTTGGCGCTTGGCCTGGCGTTCGAGGTGAACCCGAACGCGGTCATCTTCATCCCCGCGATGTGCACCCTGTACCTGCTGGCGCATGGCCGTTCGTTTCTCTCTGCCCGACGCCTCTGGGCCTTCGCCGTCGGCCTGGGCGCGGGCTTCGCCTTCTTCGTCGCCGTGCACGTGGCCCCCTATCCGCAGACATACCTGGCCATAATGAGCCTATCCTTCACCTCCTGGCGCACCCCGCCCCTCCTCATCTGGGATGTGCAGGTCTGGCAACGGGCGGTAAGCGACATGTGGTGGCTCATGGTGTGGGCAATGCTTGGGGCCCAGCTCCCCGTCCTTGCAGCGGCCATCGCACTCCTCGCTCGTCGCAGGGCGAACGCAGACCGCCTGCTGCTATCGTTCTCGGGCGTCGTTCTCCTGGCTTTCATTGCGCTGCTCTCTTTCAAGTCGACATACTATGCGATCTTGTTCGGCCCCGCATTGTCGCTGATCGCTGCCGTCTTTCTGGACGGACTGTCACGGACCCCGTGGCGCATCTCTCGTTCTCCTTGGGCATTCCTGGGCACGGCAGTACCATGGTCGCTGACTCTGGCCGTGATGTTTCTGGGGCAGATCATCCCTTTCACCGCCGACCAATCAGTGGACCTGCCAGCCGTAGGCGCGACTCTCAGACAGGTCGTGCGCCCGGGCGAAACAGCCATGGGGTCACAAACCTACTGGCTCTGCCTGCCTGACCGCAAGTACCTCTCTTGGGGGCAGCTCGTTTACTATCGACACTACGCGCCCGGAAGTACGCTAGGGGATGCCCTTCGCGAGTTTCGCCCAGACATCTTCATCATTGACGGCCAGATGGATGACTATATCGCATCTGAGAAGCCCCAGAACTCGCCACTACGCGAGTATCTCTACCTACCACAGGCAGAGCTTGAGACGTTCCTACATACCCACGCCAGCCTAGTTGCATCGATTGACACCCAGTATCTGGGGCCGATGCGCATCTACAGAATCGATTGGGGCTCGGATTAGCCTTGGTTAGGTTTGGGTAGCACTTTGGCGGCGCGCCAATGAGACAAGCATTGCCGGAGGCCCAGGGGGAGGATCTACTGATGGATCGCCAAGATTCGATATCGATCATCGTACCGGTGTACAACGGCGAGGCGACTCTTGGCCTGCTGGTAAGAAGCCTGACATCTGTGATGGCGCAGTTGGACGCAGAGTATGAAGTCATCCTTGTGAACGATGGCAGCGCCGACTCCAGCTGGGGAAGCATCGAGGCACTGGCCCGCGAATGCCGGACGCTGCTCGGGATCGACTTGATGCGCAACTACGGACAGCACAACGCCTTGCTGGCCGGCATCCGGGCGGCACGGGGAGGCATCGTCGTCACCCTGGACGACGACCTCCAGAACCCCCCCGAGGAGATCCCCAAGTTGTTGGCCAAGCTGGCGGAGGGTTACGACGTCGTGTACGGCACCCCTGTGCAGGAGCAGCACGGCCTCTGGCGGGATCTGGCCTCGCAGGTGACCAAGTTGGCGCTGCAGAGCACGATGGGCGCGGAGACCGCACGCGAGGTGAGCGCATTCCGGGCTTTCCGCACCAAGCTAAGAGATGCGTTTGTTGGCTATCAAGGGCCGTTCGTTTCCATCGACGTCCTGCTCACCTGGGGCACCAAGCGTTTCGCGTCTGTACGCGTACGGCACGACCCTCGCCAGGAAGGCACCTCCCACTACACCTTCCGCAAGCTCGTGACCCACGCGCTGAACATGGTGACCGGCTTCAGCACGTTGCCGCTTCAAATAGCAAGCATCGTGGGCTTCGCCTTCACAGTGTTCGGCCTGCTCGTGCTGCTGTACGTGATCGGCCGCTACCTCGCGGAGGGGGGCAGCGTACCAGGCTTTCCATTCCTGGCATCGCTGGTCGCCATCCTCTCTGGCGCCCAGCTATTCGCCCTGGGGATTATTGGCGAGTACCTGGCCCGGATGCACTTTCGTATGATGGACAGGCCGGCGTTCACGGTGCGAGACCGGGTATCGGGATCGGGCTCGGGCAGCAGGGAGTCGGAAGCAGATCGGACAGAAGTTGACGCCCGGTATGCAATTGCCGGCGTCACTCGCGCGCAGCGCAGAGGATCGGCAAGCGATGAAGACTAGGACCCTCGCTGCCCCGTGCTCACTGCTCGGCTGGGACACCGATTTCTGGGGCTTCCCGATAGCCAGGATTGATAGCCAATCCCTGTCCGAAGAGCTGGTCGAAGATGCCGACGCGTGGTGCAGGCTGAACGGCGTGCGGTGCCTCTACTTTCTAGCCCACAGCGACGACCCCGAGACGATGCATCTCGCCGCCAATCGTGGCTTTCGCCTGGTCGACGTGCGCCTGGCTCTTGGGATCACGCTGGACCGTCGAGAGCAGGCCGCCCCCACGTCCGCCTGCCGATCTGGCACGTCTATCCGCCAGAGCCGGGAGAGCGATATGCAGGCGCTGCGCGCCATCGCCGGGGCCAGCCACAGATCGTCCCGATTCTACGCCGATGCCAACTTCCCGAGAGCACGCTGCGACCTGCTGTACGAGACTTGGATCGAGGTTAGCTGCAGAGGCTACGCGGACACGGTGCTCGTGGCTGAGCTCGGGGGGAAGCCGGTGGGATACGTGAGCTGTCACATTGAGCGCAAAGGGCTACAGGCAGAGGGGCGGATTGGTCTTTTCGCCGTGAGCGGTGAAGCACAGGGGGACGGAATCGGCCGCAGCCTGCTTCTCAGCGCGCTGGCGTGGTTCGGAGCGCAGACCGCAGGGCTCGTCCCAGTGGTGACGC
>JAJZQK010000618.1 GCA_021847625.1 Chloroflexota bacterium | reverse complement strand
AGCCCACGAGCGCATCCACTGCCTTTTCGACGATCTCCCCCCTCGGGGTCGAAAGATCGGCCGCCTCGAAGGTCTCGCACACGAGGCCGGCAAGTTCATACGCCGACGGCAGAGGCTCGTCGATGACCATGACATCGCTATGGAGTTCCGGCGGCAACGAGGCTCCGCGTGTCGAGATCAGCACGAGCATTTGGCCGTTCGCCTTGAAAACGTCACGAAGATTCCAGATCCCCTGCAGAACGTCGATCTGTTCCCAGACACGCTGCGGGTTCAGGAAGAAGAGGATGGCGTCCCTGGCGATCTTCTGCGCCGCCGCCAGAGCGTCGGCTGGGCCAAGGGGGCCAGCATTCTCCCCGACCAGCTTGCCTACCGCTGCCTTCCCGGGCTCGTTGCGGCCCATTAGCCCAGTGAGAATGTCCCAGACCACAACCGGGATTTCGCTCTTGCCGTTCAGGCTGGCTAGGACTTGTGCCATGGCGCTGGCCGGGTCGGCCGTACGAATGGCAACGAGAGGGGTGCCAGCCCGCCGGGCGGCTTTGAACACACTACGGAACTCCTCGGTTGAACGAGACATGCGGGGAACTCCTGGAATGGGAAGTTGTTTCAGATGAAGACGGCGGCCAGGTAGATGACCGCGTTAAAGAGGATGTGGGCGATGACCGGGGGAACCGTTGAACCGGAATCGAGCCGCAACCAGCCGTACAGCAAGCCTGTACCGAAGATAGCTACGAGTTGGGGCCCGGTGATCCCCGACTTCGACGCGTGCGCCAGGGCGAAGAGCACCGCGACGACGAATGCGGTCGCAGCGTCAGCGCAAACCTTCAGACGCGCGAGGAGCGGCCCAATCACAGAGAAGAGGTAACCACGAAAGATCAACTCCTCCGCCAGAGGCCCGAGCGTGATCGCCATCCAGACGTCCGTGAACATCGGACTTCCGCTCTTGTCGTAGCCACCGAACAGCCACGCGACCAGCATGCCAGCTCCGGTACCAGCGGCCACCGCCCGGACCATTGAACGCCGGCATGTGGGAATCCAATGGACGTACTCGAACCCGTGGGAGGTCAGTTTTCCCCTGACACTCCACATGAGCCAGAGCAATCCGAGTGTGAACGCGATTCCTGCAAAGTGCATCAACAGCCCCGATCAACCGAATAGTCAGCCGACCAATCCGTCAGAGCGAGCGAGTTCCTCTACCGGATCCGGATGTGATGGCCCTTCACGAGCCGGACGCCGTCGATCTCAGTGCCGTTGACGATAGCGGCCCGAACCGCGCTGCCGTTGACCTGCCACCCGTCCTCGGCGAGTTGTGCCTCCAGCCGATCCCTCAGATCTCCTGCGGACAACTGGTAGATCAGCTCCTGCAATTCGGTCTTGGTGAAGCCGATGGATCGCTCGAAGAAGCACTCGCCGATCTTGAGCGGATCATCCACGACGAGCGAGGCCGCCGAGTTCGGCTGAAGTCCGATGGCTGCACGCTCTCCGTCGAGCTTCTTCAGGCCTCTGGACAGCATGAAGTGCAGCAACATGTTCTTGAGGCGGCTGACACGCCCTTCCGCCGCCTTCTTCCGCCCGGAGAGCCGCTCGGCTTCGGCGCCGCAGATGGAGGCGATCGACTCCTGCCAGCGCAAGTAGCCGGCGATGCGATCAACCTTGTAATGGAAGGCCTCGATGTACTCGTTCATCTCTTCGACGAGTTCCGAAGGAAGTTCCTTTCCATCGGCGGCTGCGTCGGCGACCTGGTCCATCAGTTCGACGAGCCGCTCGTCGATGTCGAACAGCGAGCGAGGGTCGCGAACGGCTGATTGCTCAGGCATGTGTCACCTCCGCGGTGGTTTCAGAACAGTGAGAGTTGGACTGCCGGTCCCATCGCGGGCGTCGGCATGGGCAGTTCGGGTTCCGGCGTTGAGCCGAGGTCAATGATTGGATCAATCACTGGCCTCGTGGCCTGCTCCTGTGTTGCCTGTTGCTGGAGAGATCGCCAAACCTCCGCCGCAGCCTCTCCCACCCCTTGCCGGGTCACCAGTTCGCGCGCCATCGCCGTGAGGACATCGTCGTCCTCGTCGATCGCTTGCAGTCCTTCGGCCTGGAGCTTGCCCTCCAGGGCGAGCGACACCAGCAGCTTCTTGCCCATCAGGCGTAAACAGCTTTCCTGGGCCGTGCCCGCGTACGTCAGGAAGCCAACCCGCACCGGCCGTTTCTGCCCGATGCGCCAACTGCGGCGGCTGGCCTGGCGCAGAACGTAGGTCGAATAGCCCGTTTCGTAGAACAGGATTGTCGGGAATTCCAGGAGATCGAGGCCGGTCTGCACCAGCTTCGGATGACAGATGCAGACCTGCATCCCGTTTCGCAGGCGCCGCTCGTACCAGGCCTCGCGTTGTTCTGGCGGAGTGTCCGCAGTCAGGACTTCAGCGCGAATTCCCGCTTCCTGCAGAATGCTCTGCAGCCGTCGAGTGACATCCCTCTTCTGCGTGTACACGGCGTAGACCTGTACCCTGCGCCCGTGCGCCAGTTCCCGTTGCACCTCTTCGAGCAGGCGCCGCTCCTTGGCGTAGTGGGCGGTCTCATCGAGATCGGGCAGATCCGCAATCACGAAGCGCTCTCGTTCCCCTGACTCGGGATTGAGCGCATAGCCGTACAAGGTGCCAAGGCCGAACGGACGGTCCGGATACAGCAGCAGCGCGTTCATTGCGGTGCTGATCACCGAGGCGTTCCCGTGGTGCTCCCGAAGGGCCTCCCGGATGTCGGACTCGAGATCCGAATACGCCCTCTTGAGATCCGCGTCCATCTCCACGGAGATCACCTCTTCCGCGTAGCTGGGCAGCGCGGCCGAGATGTCTTCGAGGGACACGAACGCCGCCATGTTCATGAGGTACTTCCCGAACAGAAGTGGCGAGGCGCCGGGTCTCCGCTTCACCGTCGTGCTCACGCGCGCCTTGGAGCAGGAGTTCTCGGATGCCTCGATCGTCGTGACCTTCTCCAAGACTCCGTAGGCTTCCGCAAACTGCCGCAACCCGCCTTCGCCGTGGTCGAAGCCGTCCTCGCGCATCGCGCGGGGATCGAGCCGGTAGAGGATGTTGAACAACTCATCCGCGTACCCGCCGAGCAGGGAGCCGAAGAAGA
>JAJZQK010000617.1 GCA_021847625.1 Chloroflexota bacterium | reverse complement strand
TCCTGTCATCCTCAGCACGGCGAAGGTCCTCGCCTTCGCATACAGTTCGTCTCGCGAACCCGAGATGCTTCGCTGCCCTTCGGGCCTTGGCGCCACGCTCGCTACCGCCAAGTGCTCAGCATGACGGGCCCGCCACGCCGCTACTTGGCCTGCTTACCCTTCTCGCCGGTTCTGTCCCCTAGCTCCAGCAGCTTGCCGGGCTCGCTGGTCTTGAGCTCGCCGTTCCGGCGAGGGGTGGAGCTCTTCAGCCGCGGCTCCAGGTACGAGATACCCGGCTGGCCGGCCCCCGCGACGTGGGCTGGGTTCAGCCCTCCCGACGTGACAGCCGCCCGGAGTCTGCCCGCCAGCATCGGCGCCAGCACCAGCATTCCGGAGAGGGGCAGGGTGAAGAAGAACAACAGACCCATCAACGGTCCGAGGACCAGCACCACCGGCAAGGGCGCCCTCGTATACCACTCGCCCGCATCTCCCATCAGAGTCCCTCCGTCTTCTGGTATCGAGACGAACTCCCAGGTGCTGCGTCTCCAATAGATGCCAGGCTCCACGAACTCCCCGCCACAGTGTTTAGCAAACATCGTCGTTACCTCCCCAGTGATGAGTGATGGGTGATGAGTGATGAGTGGAGTGACCACCCGCAACTCATTACTCATCACTCATTACTCATTACTCGTCACTCCTAGTGGCGCGCCGCCGCCACAGGCACTCGCTCCGGGACCCGCTCTTCCTGCTTCTGCCCTGGGGCGGCCTGCTCCTCGTGCTCGGGATCGTCCATCAGCACCGGCATCCGGTTCACGATCCAGCGGTAGACCAGGACCTCGATCGTCAGCACCGAGACCACGATCACAGCCTCGGTGGGGTTGAAGATCTCCCGCTCCGGCAGGTTCCAATTGAAGGCGACCAGGGACACCGTCAGCCGGTTGGCGAGGACCCCCAGCACGGTCAGCACGGCCGTGAAGCGGACCAGGCTCACGCTCTGCGCCCTGCTGGCAAAGGCGAACAGCAGACAGGGGGCGAGCACGAAGCCGAACATCTCGATCAGGTACCAGTAGCCATAGGAGCTGTTGAGGTAGCTCCAGTTATCGCCGTGGGCCAGGGCGATCAGCTTCATCGCGAAGTAGGTCGCCAGGACGAACGATGCCGCCTTGCTCAGCCCGAGGGTGATGCGGTTGATGCTGGCGAGGTAATGGATGTCGGTTCGATCAGCCATGAAGCGCGTGGTCAGCGCCGACACGACTATCACCGCCGAGATGCCCGTCGCGATGGCCGAGACCAGGAAGAGCCACGGCAGGTAGGGCGAGTACCACAGCGGGTGGAGCTTCCCCTGCGCCAGCAGGAACATCGCGCCCAGAGCCGACTGGTGCAGCGTCGAGAGGATGATCCCGAAGATCGTCAGCCCGATCGTCATGCCCTTGGCCCACTCCTTGAGGCGCTTGATGCCGAGCCAGTGGAAGACCGACGGCGAGAACTCCAGGAACTGCACCGAGAGGTACAGCGCGACGTGCCAGGCCACCAGGAACATCACCGAGGCAGGCCCGAAGGAGATGAACATCGGGTAGTAGATCCGCCACGGGCGGCCGAGGTCGACCATCAGGAACACTACCGCAAACAGGTAGCCGAGGAAGCCGATCAGCACGGCGTTCTTGACTACCGGGTGGTAGTCCTTGGCGCCGAAGACGTACACCGCCGTCCCCAGCACGAACCCGGCTGACGACCAGGGCACCTGAGCGAACAGCCCGAACCCGAGGAACAATCCCCACGGCTGCTCGTTGGAGGCGCCGGTCACCGCCGCCAGCCCGAAGAGGAACCGGGTGGCGATCAGATAGAGCCCGGGCAGGACCAGGATCGCCGCCACGATGTTGAAGGGGGTACAGAGTCCCCGGCAGTACCTGCTGAACGGCTGGCCCGCGAAGATCTTCTCCTCGATCCAACTCTGGACGTTGCCCGGCCTCTTCGCCTGCTCTGTTAACCGAGCCGCTACCATCTATCGGTCCTCCTCGTTCTCAGAATGGGCCGTCGCGGCCTCCTCGGCCTTATCGCGCCCCTTGGTCATCATGTAGATGCCCCCGAAGAGGGTCGGCCAGCCGACCAGGACCAGCGGTACCATAGAAAGAAAGTCCTTGGTGTATTCCGGGTAGGCCGTGGTGCCTACCTCTTTCATGCTCGGGAAACCCAGCTGCTCGAAGGGGACGCTGGACAGGTAGAGCCAGCTGGTGCCGCCCGCCTCGCGCTCGCCGTAGATGTGATCCTGGTAGCGGTTGGGCTCGTTCCGGATCCTGTCGCGGGCGATGGCGATCAATTGGCTCCGCTTGCCGAAGGTGATCGCCTCCATGGGGCAGGCCTCGGCGCAAGCGGGCACCAGACCCTGGGCGATGCGACCCGCGCACATCGTGCACTTCTGCACCTTCGGCTCGAGGGCACTGTGGTAGTCGTAGGCGGGGATGTGGAACGGACATGCCACCATGCAGTACCGGCAGCCTATGCACACGTCCTGGTTATAGGTCACCGGTCCCTCGGGGGACTTCTTTAGTGCCCCGACGAGGCAGGCGGAGGCGCAGGCCGGCTCCTGGCAGTGGTTGCACTGGACCTTACGATAGATTGGCTTACTACCGTTGGGATTATCGTACCGGTTGACGACGGTGAATGCGCCCGCGGTAGGCCGCCGGGTCTCCTCGAAGACCGACTCGTCCGTGAAGGACTTGTCCGGAGACGGCAGCTTGTTCGCCTGGTTGCAGGCGACCTCGCAGCGACGGCATCCAGCGCAACGGGTAAAGTCCGTCAGCATTCCCCAGCCGTCCGCGCTACCCGCCGGCGCCTCCGCGAATACCTTCTCCGGAGTAGTGACCAGGCCGGCGGCAACGACAGAACCCGCCAGGGCCGCAAATCCTTTGAGGAAGCCTCTACGGCTGATCTGCTGCATATTGCAGGAAGGTTTCATAGCTTCATTGCTCTCTTTCATCTTCCCTACGCCCCCTTGTGGCATGCCTGGCAGGTGGTGTTGGATCTAGCGCTGTGATCGGCCGGCATCGGCTTCATGGAACCGCCAACCTGGTGGCACATCGTGCAGTTCTCTCTACCCGCCACGGGATGCGACAACGTCTTCGGGCTGGCGGGCGCCGCTGCCGGAG
>JAJZQK010000616.1 GCA_021847625.1 Chloroflexota bacterium | reverse complement strand
CCGCTGCGGTAGCTGCTAACGCTTGCGCTCCGGCGGCTACGCAGGCGCCAGCCGCTGTGAAGAAGGGTGGCAAGCTGCGGGTCGCGCACACGGGCGCCGAACAGGATCTGGACCCAGTTACGTTTGCCTTGCCCAAATACCCTATCATCCCCCAGCTGTACAATCCGCTTATTCAGCTTGATCTCAGTCGCAACCCCCAGCCGGAGCTGGCCGAGTCGTGGCAGTATGCGCCCGACAGATCGTACATCGATTTCAAACTGCGCCAGGGCGTGAAGTTCCACAGCGGCAAGGAACTCGCGGCCGAGGACGTGGTATACACGCTCCAGCGCACTCAGGACCCGGCCACGGGCGGGGCCCAGTTGGCTGTGGTCCTCAAGGGCGTTAAGGCGGAGGCTGTAGATTCGCTTACCGTACGCTTCAACCTGCCCGGGCCTATGCCAGGCCTGTTTGACGCCCTCGACCGGCTATACATCGTGGAGAAAGGGGCCACGACCAACGACCTGGCGAAGAAGGCCAATGGCACCGGTCCCTTCAAGCTCGCCGAGTGGCGCCCGAGCGATATCTGCCACATGGTGCGCAATGAGAACTACTTCAAGTCGGGCAAGCCAGTAGTGGATGAGTTGGACGTTCAGGTAATCCCCGATGTGGCGTCTATGCTCATCAACCTGGAGGTGGGCTCCGTCGATGTCGCTCAGCAGATTCCCAATCAGGAGCACCAGCGCCTGCGCAACTCACAAGACGTCAAGTTGATGGTGAGCCCGAACGCCTCTCTCACTTGGGACCTGATGTTTAACGTGAATACGCCGCCTTTTAATGACCGGCGAGTGCGCCAGGCCTTCTCCTGGGCGGCCGACCGCAAGCGGTTCGTGGACAGCATCCTATTCGGGGTCGGCAAGCCAAAGAGCATCCCCTGGCCTGATGTGTCGCTCGCTTACGATGCCGCGCTGGACAACTATTATCAATTCGACCTCGATAAGGCCAAGTCGCTGCTGGCGGACGCGGGTTTGGCGGGCGGGCTGGACGCCGTCATCAATACCTGCAGAAAGAACGAGCCCGACATGGCGAAGTTCGCCGAGATGTACCAGGCGGACCTGGCGAAGATCGGCGTCCGTCTCAAGCTGAACGAAATGGACAGCGCGCCTTTCAACGATGCACTCGCCAACGCGAAGTTCCAGCAGTTGACCACCCACGGATTCGGCTTCGGCAGCAAGGACCCGAGCTTCCTATTTGCCGCCATCCCGTTCCAGCCGACGACCGGCGTCACGGGATACCGCAATGAGAAGTATACGGCTCTGGTGAACCAGGCGGCCGCCGAAACTGACACGGCGAAGCGTAGAGCTCTGTACAGGCAGATCACCCAGTTGATGTTGGATGATCAGTGGGTCATAGTGATCTCACCCTCCTTCCGCAACTGGGGGTTGCGCGCGAACGTGGCAGGCGTCGGCCTCACGCTCGACGACATGGAGCTGTTCGAGAACACTTCGCTCGGGTAGTAAGCCAGGGCTGGCGGCCAAAGCCAGCCCTCTGTCAGGCATTGCGGGCATATTAATGGGCTTGCCGTGGCGTTCCGGCGGAGAGGTCGGCGGCAGCACGCACCGTAGCAGGAAGGCAGCAACCGCTAGACAAGCCAACCTCACGGCCGCTGATGCCTGTCAGCGCCACGGTTGAGCCAATCAATAAGTCGAGTGGAGGATGAAGTCGATGAATGCCAAGCGCAAGCGCAGTGTCTCCCGGCGTCAGTTCCTAGGCACCGTGACCGCTCTCGCGGCGGCGATAGTCGCAGCCGGCTGTGCCCCGGCGGCTGCCCCCACGCCGACCGCCGCCCCCGCCAAGCCCTCCACAGCCGCGCCGGCCCTGGCCGCGACCACCGCCGCCCCGACGGTCGCCGGCACGGCAAAGAAGTTAGCCGGTGTAACCCTGAACGGGGCCCTATTCCAGCACCCCTACTCCGACCAGATCAAGGCCCTCACGTCAGAGTTCGAGCAGCTCACGGGCGCCAAAGTGAACATCGACATCCAGGTCTTCGGGAACTACAACCAGAGGATGGACCTCGCGTTGTCCACCAAGGACGCGTCCTACGACATCGCGAACATCACGTACATCTATACGGGTAAGTGGATCGGCGCCGGCTGGTTCACGGACCTGGAGCCGTTCATCGCTGACGCGAACAAGTTGCCCAAAGAGTGGAACCCGGACGACTTCGGGCCGGGTCCGATGCTGGCGATGAAGGACAAGCAGGGCCATCGGTATGCCTTCCCGCACGAATGCGGCGTGCACATGATGGCGGCAGCGCGCGGTGACTTGGTGGAGGCGGCGGGTCTGAAGATGCCCACAACCTTCGACGAGCTGATGAAGGTCTTCGACGCGGTCCATAACAAGGAGGGCGTCAAGGCCTACGTCCAGCAGAACGTGCACCACTTTGAAGCGATACCCTTTATCATGGGTTACGGAGGCAAGATCCTTAAGGATCCGCCGGACAACCTGACGCCGGTTCTCGATACCCCCGAAGTCGCGCAGGGCGCTGCTTTCTACTCTAACTTGCTCGCCAAGTACTCCCCCGACGGCGTGCTCTCTTACACCGACCAACAGGCGATCCAAGCGCAGTTGGATGGTCGGGCCAACTTTCGCACCCAAGGGCTGGGCGCGCTGGTGCCGATTGCCCACCCAGCCCAGAGCAAGTGCTCGAAAACCGTGAAGTACGCCGACTTCCCCACGGGTCCGAAGGGTTATTTCCCGCAGATCAACTCTCACGGCGCCGGCATCCCGATTGGGTCCAAGCAGAAGGATGCGGCCTGGGAGTGGATCAAGTGGGCCTATAGCCCGGAAATGATCAAGCGTCTGGCGATCCAGCTGAAGTACACGCCAATCTGCCGCCTCTCGGTGGTCAATAGCCCCGAGTACAAGCAGATGCTGACGCTAAATGGCCAGGATGTGGCCGCGCTGTACACCAAGCTCCTGAATACTCAGGCGAGCTACATGGCGTACCGCACCGTGGTGCCGTTCCCGCAGGTCGGTGCCGCAATCAACAAGGCCATCTCAGCGATCGCCAGTGGCCAGACGTCGGCCGAAGCGGCGATGAAGACTGCCAACCAGGAAGCGGCTGCCGACATCAAGAAGGCCGGCTTTAAG
>JAJZQK010000615.1 GCA_021847625.1 Chloroflexota bacterium | reverse complement strand
GTTCACCACGGGGCTGGTCCTGCAGGAGTTGCTGCAAGGCTTTTCGGGCCCCAAGGCGCGTGATGCCTTGATCGAACGCTTCGCCGCGTTGGCGCTGCTGCAGCCCGACCGCGGCGACCACATCGACGCCGCCGACCTGCGCAACCGCTGCCGGCGCGTGCAGTGGGACGACCTGCCCTCACAGTGGCAGGAAGCGTTTGCGACGTATTGGGGGGTGGATCCAGACTGATGGGCAGCCGAATGCGGATCCGCTTGTCTGAAGACGAGACGCTCACCGCCGAGCAGGCGGCCACCAAGGCGGTCGCCCTGGCCCGTGCCCGCAAGCGCGGTGCCCGCGAGGCGCTCGAGGTCGCGCAGAACAGGCTCATCGCCGCTACGGTCGAGGTCCAGCAGACTGACCGCAGGTTCGAGGCCCTACGACGCAAGCAGGGTGCTCTCGAGGCACTCAACATGGCGCACGATCGCTTCGTGATAGCGTGCGTCGAACTTGGACACGCGAAGAGGTCGCTCGCGGAAACCAGGCTGGAGGAGGCAGCGTCCGCATGACGCGCAAGGAGTTCCGTAAGAGGGTCGAGCGTGCTTTTCCTGGGCGTAAGATCGAGTACGCCTTCAACGAGGCCGAGTACCTGGCCAGCGTCACGTCCAGCGCGGAGTCTCGAGTGATCACCTGCCAGTCGAGCCCGTACCGTGACGAGATCGGCATGTTCTGGCACGGCCGGTCGATCGGACTGCTATCGGCATGAGTCAAGTCAAGAACACTCGCGCGTGGATCGAGGCCGCTCTCAAAGCGATCTCTCCTGGTCCCCTGGACGACGTTTGAAACGCGCGGCGGACACTACGGCGTCAAGGACGCACGCGACGCTCTAACAAACGTGACGGAAACATGGCGCACTTTTCCGCGGAAACCATGATAGCCTCGTACTAGGGAGAGCGGGAGAAGGGGGAGCGTAAGCCCTCCGGGTCTCACAGAGTTCGGTCGGGCTCGAAACAGCGGAGCACCTGCTACGGCGGGTGCTCTCCGCGTTTGCTCGGGGAGATCGGGCGCATCTACTTGCCGAAGAACTACTCGCAAAAAGGAAGCGTGAACATGTTGGATGCCCGCCAGAAGCCGATCACGTTCGAGAGCGCCAGGGGATTGCAGTACACCATTACGACCACACGGGAACGCGAAGTGCAGCAATTCACTGGGAAGAGCGTGCTCAGCCACACGCGGCCAGCAACCGATGCCGACCTGCACACGGCGGGATACGTGCGGGTGCCAAGTGAGCAGGACCTGGCGGGCGCGATCCTCGTGGCGATTGATGAGGCTCAGCCCGGAGACGACGGCCACACCGCGCTGGCGGCGGCGCGAGCGGTCCGCAAGGCATTGGGGGTGGCAACGTGAGCGAGCTCAAGCAGTCTGTGCCTGGGATCCACGGACGCTGCCTGATCTGCTTTGAGGACAAGCCCTTCGACGTGTTCCGCACGGGCTGCGGCCTACCGCCGAACGATGTCGTCGGGGTCTGCAAGGACTGCACCGCTGCTGCGGTCGCCGCTCGCGACGCCCGGCGCGGCCGGATCGTCAAGTTGCTCGATGACGACGCGCGCAGCCGAATCCGAAGCATGGCAGCGGATCCCCTGAACTACCCGGCCGGCGAGGTCAGCGAGGCGCTGCTTTCGCTGCTTAAGGAAACCCGGACGCTCTCCACGGCGGCCGGCCTGATGACAGTCGAGGACCTGGCGAACATCATCGGCCACGCGCGGCACCTGTCCATCACGGGCAAGCCGCAGACCATGGGCGACAGCCCGATGGACCAGGCCGTTCACGGCGCCGACGTCGCGGCTGCGCAGGTGCTCATGGCGTACGTGACCATGAACGTGGCGCCACTGCGCGAGGCGCTCGAGCAGATTGCCAAGCTGTCGCAGGAGACTCCGACGACGCCGGTCGGCGGCCTCGGCTTCCCGAATTGGGGCGGGCGGGTCCTGACCCTGGGCGAGATCGCAAGGAACGCGCTCGACGGCGGTGGCGAGTAGCGCCACATATCGCCACCGGACGCGGTGCTGTACCGGCTCTGAACGCAACTCGAGTAGCGTTTCAAACGGCTGCGCCGTCGGGCGCGGCTTTCGTGTTGGGGAGAAGGGTCTAATGGAGCAGGTAGTGTTCATGCCGCCCGCCACCACGTCGGAGGAGGTCGCCACAGCAATCGAGCCGATGCTGAATGAGCACCGCGGTCGCTTCTCTGTCGCCTTCAGGAAGCCAGTCGAGGTCTACGTCAACTTCACCGGGAAGAAGCGTCGGCAGGTCCTGGACGTCCTATCAGGCGTGAAGTTCTTCCGCGACGCCCGCACAAGGCGGCTCTGCTATACGACTCACAGCCGTCGTGGCTTCTTCCTGACCGATCTCCCGATCGAGGAGATCCTCGCGATCCGGGAGGAGCCAGTCGTGACGCGGGACCAGAAGATGCAGGAGAAGCTCCGCAAGATCGCGGCTATCCAGCGTCGGATCCATCCGAACGCCTGGGACAATCTCAAGCAGGACCCGCCCGAGCGCTTCAAGCATTACGGCTTGGCCGTCTCGATCAAGGACAAGTTTCCCGAGCACGTCATCGAGTACCTCAAGAACTCGTTCGAGACCAAGACGCCCTGCCGTTACACGGCCTACGGACGCGAGAGCTATTTCACAGTCGAGACGAGCCTGGGTGACGACGGCATCTTTCGAGGCTGGTTCACCTCCGGGCCCATAGACGAGGGGAGAAGGCGCACCATCAACTACCTGCTCATCAACCCGACCACCGCCGCCTTCGGCGAGACGGACTAGGATGGGCGCGCCGCACGCTCTCCGACCGTGGGAGCATCGCCACTGCGTCGACTGTGGCAAGCCCCTCACCCCGAGCCAGGCGACGGTCTCGGTCTTGAAGAGCGACGACCTGCGTTGCCCGGAGTGCCTTCGTAAGTGGGAGATCCAACAGCAGGCGCATCAAGTCTAGGGATCGCCCAGTACCGCGCCCCGCCTGCGCCTGCAAGGAAGTCCCGCCACTTCGCGTCTCCCGCTCGCTCCGCTTGCGGGACGCGAAGGGCAGCCTCCTCCTTGCCTGCGCCTGCGGTGGCGCGGTCTGTGGTTCGTGTTTCGGTCACAAGAAGTCTTCTCCGAGGTGATCTGAG
>JAJZQK010000614.1 GCA_021847625.1 Chloroflexota bacterium | reverse complement strand
GAGAGGAGGGATGCCGCACGAGCCGGCCTCGCCGTGGGTCGCCGTGAGGAGGTAGACGCACACTCCCCGCCGGGCCAGAAGAGCGAGAGTGCCGCCGGAGCGCACGGTTTCGTCGTCAGGATGAGCAAAAACTGCTAGTAGGGTTGGTTTGTCCATTGTTCTCTCACCGGCGATGGTCGTCGCCGACGGGCGACCATTTCGCGACGTCTGGGAATTGTCTCAATGACAGCGCTCACGCGGTCGGAGGCGGATCTACCACAGAGGGCGCAGAGGAACACAGAGCATGCCTGCATTCCTTACGTGTTCTCCGTGGTTTCCACGGTCAAAAGCGGCCCACCGCGCAAGTACTGTCAGTGATACCACCGCACGGGGCCCCATGTCAAAGAGGGGCAATGGGCACTACGGTACGAGCCCGGCCGGGCTCATGGTCTGCGTGTGCCGAGCGGCTTGCTCGCCGCCGTCTCGTGGCAGTGGGTCATGGTTTGGATCCCATGGTTCATCGACCGCTGGGATCGACGTCGACGAACCGGGCAAGGTTCCTACATCCGGAACTCGGGCCCGCGTTGGCCTGTCTGCATGCCTCCGCCGCCGAACTGCTCGAAGTGAGTCGAGGGAGCGTTCGCCGCGTCGATGACTCTCAGGTACTCGTAGGACGGCCAGTCCCGCGGCAGCCTGTCCTTCGGCATGTACTGCTTGTCGAAGGGACGCAGGTCCCGCTGAGTCTGGATGATGTTGTTGACGTAGTCTTTGGCCGACTGGATCATGACCGGCTTGGGCAGCTTCCCGGGCATCAGCTGCTGGGGGTCCTCATGCTCAATCTTCTTGAGGAGGTCTCCCACTATCCTAATGTGCTCGACTTCTTCGGCGAGTTCCCTCTCCCAGAAGGACTTGAACCGTTGGTCGGTCTCCATCTGCAGGCAGCTGTAGTAATCGTAGGCCTCGTTGTACTCGTGGATGAAGGCCATCTCCAGCATGGAGAGCGTGGGATCCATCAGCGCCTCGTACTGCGTGACGTGCTGCTCCTCGATCTCGCCAATCTCGGCGTAGAGCCGGCGGGCCTCTTCGTTCGTGTTGAAGTAGCCCTGGCTCATGTAATACTGGCGCACCTGCTGTTCGGGGGCGACGATACTCAGAATGTGGACGATAGAGATCGGGTCGGCAGTCTTGGCGCTAATGTGTTTGCGCAATGTGTCCAGCGGATGCCGGTGCTCCTCGGCCGTCGGTCTGCCGGGCTTAATGTCCGTCTTGTGGCGGACGATCTGCGCCGGGTCCTTGTCCGGCTCGATCCGCGACATCAGCACGGAATAACGGAACAGGTGGTCGAAGTCCTCGATCAAGGCGAAGTCGAGGGTCTGCTTGACGTATTCGTCCGGCTCGTCCTTGGCAAGTGCCGCCGTCAGGTCCACGGCCAGCTGTTCGTATCCTAGCGTGATTTCCAGCACGCTGGAGGTTGGGTCGAAGAAGTAGGTCAGCGCGCTGCGTTGCTGATCCTCGGCGCGTCGGATCTCCGTGATTGCCCTCTTGATCTCGTCGCTGTCCGTGCTGCGAGCGTAGTTGTGGTGGAAGTACCATTGCTCCGTTTCGGTGCCGTACATCCAGATGATCCGCGCGCGTGTGTACGCGTCGACGGAATCCTTGTCATACGGCTTGCCCACGATCTGCGGGAAGTTGCGCCATTGCTTCTCCAGCGGCGTGCCTCGCTCCGAGTAGACGTCAAAGGCCACGAACTGTCTCCTTTCTACATGGTGCTGTGCAGCTTGCCGACGCATCGCCGCTCCAGCCGGCGACGACCATAGCGACCGCTCACCTTGGCACGACACTGAGCAGCAAGACTCGTACCGCTAACCAGACGGGCAAACAGTGATTCGGGGCACGATAAATAGAGCGCCAATAAGCCCTAGCGACGAGGGCTGATAGGGGGTAGTGGTGACACGCGACCACTATCCGGGCCCAGATGGCGGCATCCTCCGGAAGGGTCCGGCTTCAGCCCTCGGTACTGCACACCGGTACTGTGGCACGACACTTGCCAGTAGAATGACATAAAGTCTTTTGCTCGTGAGGAGGTGAAATAGCAATGGCGAATAATCGCAAGGAGCCGATGACTGTACGTGAGGCCGGTCGCAAGGGCGGAGAGACTACCTCGAACAAGTACGGTCGGGGATTCTACGAGCAGATTGGCCGCAAGGGCGGCGAGACCGTCTCCAACAAGTATGGCCACGAGCACTTCGAGGAGATCGGCCATCTCGGTGGCCAGAAGGTCCGCGACCTGATTAACCGCGGCAAGCGCGCCGAGCGCTAAGTGATCTGTTGAAATAGTCAGGCTACTATAGATTCGAGGCCCCGGGTCAAGTTCGACCCGGGGCTTTTTCACGTGGTCCGGGGCGGGCGAGGGGTGGTGGCTGCTCAACCCCTTGCGGTGCTGGGCCTATGGAAGGAAAGGCCGACGCTTGTGGGGAGAGCTCGTTGCCTTCTGCCACGATGAGATTCGCGAACGTAGCCCCAAATCCGGTCGGTTCGCGAGATGCCGGTATCGATTCTGCACATGAAGTCTCGCCACGGGATTCCTGCCATAGCTGCTCACCTCCATTGAGACCGCCCCAACCGCTCTGGGGCGGTCCCACATTCTTGGGTGATCCAGGTTGGGCGACTGAGTCGGAAGTGGCACGAACATTGCTGCTTCCAGGACGTGTGGCTGTCAGGCCTGGCGGCCTGACGATTTCGTGATAACCTTCAGCAGAAGGAGGATCGGCGAGAAATGGTATCTACCGCGAAGGTCTCCCAGTTTCTGGAAGGATTGGATTTTCCGGCCACCAAGCAGCAGTGCATCGACTACGCCAGGCAGCACAACGCGCCGCAGGACGTGATGGATGTGCTCCACCGCCTGCCGGACCGTCAGTATTTCAGCATGGCCGGCATTTGGGATGCGATGGGGGATATCGAATAGCAGGCCCGGTTAGGTCCATTCCCTGTACCTGGGGTGCCTGGCAGACACCAGGCACCCCGGTCTGTTTCTGCGAGGGTGCGATCGGGCGGGCGTCGAGGCGCTCGGAGACAAGCCCATGGAGCCGACCCCACTCGATCTGGGAGAGGACTACTCTTGTCCACCCGGAGGAACGACGTTCGCCCCTAGCAATGCTGGACGCTATC
>JAJZQK010000613.1 GCA_021847625.1 Chloroflexota bacterium | reverse complement strand
GAACGGCGTTCGCCCTCCGGCCGCGCACTGGATGGATTCCCGCTTCCGCGGGAATGACGGAACCGGCCGGCCGTGCAGCAAGCATAACGCCGGACTAGTTAGACGATCCCACCTCATCCTTGCAGCACGGCCAGCTGGTGGAATAGTCCGCTGCCGCTCTATCGTCATTCCTCTGAAAATGGCCGCTTCTTGATGGTACGTAGGGGCGGACGGCCTCTGTCCGCCCCGGGGCCGGACTCCGTGCCGGCCCCTACGGTAGTAGGCGGACCGTCGCAGGGTAGTTTTCACCGGACGCCGGTGGCCGTAGGCTATGAGTAATTCCCGCGCAAGCGGGAATCCATCCGCTAGGCGGCCACAGCAGGGACTGGATCCCCGCTTGCGCGGGGATGACAGAAGCACCGGTAGAGCCCTCGTGATCCCTCGCGGCAGCAAGCACCCTGGTATTACTTGACGTCGGCTGGTTCCAGTGGCGACGCCTTCGAGACGGTCGCCTTGCCCTCTGCTACTCTGATATCAAGCCTGCCCCCTAAGAAGGGCACGCCCTCTAGCGCCAGTTCAAGGGCCGGCGAGAGCGGATCAAGCGACAGACCCTCGCCACGGGGTCGCGCGCCAAGCAGCGTCTGCAGCAGCAGGATTACCGAGCCCGCCGCCCAAGCCTGGGGCGAACTGGCGTCCGGATAGTTGATCGGGAAGCCGCCGGCCCGACGCGGATAGCCCGCGAACAGTTCCGGCAGCCTATGCTCCGGGAAGTGCGCGCTGGCCTCCATAATTGACTGCGCGACCCGCGCCGCCTCCTGGCGGAAGCCATGGCGGAGGAGTCCCGCGGCGATAAGCGAGTTATCGTGCGGCCAGACGCTGCCGTTGTGGTAGGAGATCGGGTTGTAGCGGCGCATGTAGGTGGATAGCGTGCGTATCCCCCAGCCAGAGAAGAGGTCCGGGGCCATCAGGCGCTGAACCACCGCTTCGGCCTTCCGGGGATCGACGATGCCGCTCCACAGGCAGTGGCCGGGGTTGGATGCAATGCCGGTTACCTGGCGCTTCTGGGCATCCAGAGCCAACGCATAGTACCCCTCGTCGGCCATCCAGAAAGCGTCATTGAAGCGGCTCCGCAACTCGCCGGCCTGTCTTTCCAGTTCCGCCGCCCGCTCTTCGTTGGCCAGCGAGCGATAGAGCTCGGCCATGCGCATCTTGGCGTCGTAAACGTAGCCCTGCACCTCGGCCAGAGCGATGGGAGCCTCGGCCAGCCTTCCATCCGCGAAGCACATCGAATCCTCGGAGTCCTTCCAGCCTTGGTTCGGGAGACCGAGAGGCGTCTTTCGCTTGTACTCAACAAAGCCATCGCCGTCCATGTCCCCGTAGTTGTCAATCCAGCCTAGCGCCTTCTCTGCCGCCGGCAGGAGTTCCAGAACCAGCGACCGGTCGTGCGTCCAGCGATACACTTCCGACAGCAGCACGACAAACAGAGGCGTCGCGTCGGCCGTGCCGTAGTACCGCGAATGCGGTACGTCGCCCAGCGAGGCCAACTCGCCCGAGCGCACCTCGTGCGGGATCTTGCCCGGCTGTTCGTCGCGGAAATCGTCCCGCCGGCGGCTCTGGTAATGGGCCATCGTCCGCAGCACGCCAATCGGCATCTCCGTCCCAAGCAGGAGTGTCTGCAGAGAGGTGATCAGGGTATCGCGCCCGAAGATGGCCATGTACCACGGCAGGCCTGCCGCCGGCACGCGCTGGCCAATGTCCAGTTGCATGCCCAGGGCGGCCAGGTCGGATACGGCCCGCCGGTAGGCATCGCAAAGAACCGTGTCGTGAGTCTTGAGGCGAGGCGTTGTCGCCAGCCACAAGGCGGCCGCGGGCGCCGGCCGGGCCTTCGACGGGGCAATCTCCTCCATCGGCGAATGGGCGCTGAGCGCGGGCGCGAATTCCATCGCCCGGCACTTGATGGGCACGATCTTTCCGTCCACAACCGGCTGGACGCTCAGGCAAGTCCGCCAGCCCTCCTTCGGCGCCAGGCGCAGCTTGAACACTGCTCGCTGGCCCTCCATTCTCACCTTCTGCGAGAAGGCGATCATCGCCTTTCTCACGAAATCCTCGCGCCGGTACACGAACGCCAGGTCGTAGCCCTCGGCCTCCTCCGCCGTGACCGTACCCGCCTTATTGACCTCCCCGCCCCGCGCTTCGAATATGTCAGCGAAATCCGCGGCGAAGTCAATCGTCAGCGCGACCTCGACGTCTTCGTCAAGGTGGTTGGCAACGGCGATGTCCTCGTGTAGGCCCCCGCTGACGAAGCGGTCTCTAACCACCGTCAGCGCGCCTTGGGGCAGGGTTGAGGACTGGCGATTCGTGGCGTAGACAGAGGCCACGTTGTGTGCCAGGTTGCCCGAGCTCAGGACATGCAGGTCCTGGCCGTCTAGACGCACGAGCATGGCGGATAGGAACCGTGTGTCGGCGTAGAAGAGCCCGTGAGCGCGCCCGGCCATCATGTCGCCGTTGGCGCTGGAAACGGCGAATGAGTTCTCATCGATGATGGACAGCTCGTCTTTGAACATATGCTTCCCAGGGTTATGGAGTAACGGAGTGCGAGGGCGTCAGCGCAGCACGAACGTTAGCCCCGCGAGAACGAGCGCGATGAAACCGGAGAGCAGGCCAATCCGCCGCAAGTCTCGCTTGACGTACGAATAGTCGATCTTGACCGGCGAGGACGCCGCTCCGCCCCTTCGGGCGGGCTGCACACGGGGAGCCGTGGTCGCGGTTGCCGCCCGCACAGGCTGGTCGGACTCCCGGGCCGTGCCTCCTTCCTCCATTGGCACGGCGGGAGCATCCGGCGCGGTCGCCGGCACTGCTTGGCGGGTGTCACGCCTCTTGGACCTTGTCGCTGCACGTCTGTTCGACTTCTTCGGCATTGCCAATCCTTCCCGCAGTAGAGTGCTACCGCCGACGCGCCTCGCCAGCGCGCGATGCATGCAATCGGAGCAAAGGGCCCATCGTGGGGTGGTACGAGATGGAATTATACTTGACGGTGCGGGGCCGTGCCAAGCTGCCAAGCTCGGGTGTCCGTCACGTTTCCGGGAGAGTGGTCCTTGTGGTAGGAGGCGGTTATCGTGGTCGGCCGATGGGCATGTGCCTCCAGGGATGGTGCTCGGATGGGCGACGGGGTCCGGCAG
>JAJZQK010000612.1 GCA_021847625.1 Chloroflexota bacterium | reverse complement strand
GCCAACCATCGTCCGCACGACCTTGATGGCATCCGGACCCTCCACCACGGCAACGGCAACCGGGCTCGACGTGATGTAGTTAACAAGGTCCTCGTAGAAGAACTTCCCCTTGTGCACCGCGTAATGGCGCTCTGCCAGAGGACGATCGATGGCAATCATCTTCATCGCCACCAAGCGCAGACCTTTTCGCTCAAAGCGCCCGAGGATTTCACCAATCAGCCCGCGCTGTACTCCGTCGGGCTTAACGATAACTAACGTTCTCTCCACAACGATCTCCTACCGTAATGTATCTATCAAAGCATTAGCCGGATCGAGAGAGCGTGCTCTCGCCTCCAATTCGGCGGCCAGCGTCGGCTCATCGCTCGACCGGTAGGTGTCCGCGAGAATCAGGATAGCCTTGAGGCAATCCGGGGACTCGCCGAGAATGGCCTGGCAGACAGCGGACGCTTCATCCGGCCGTTTGTCTCGCCACAGCACCTCTGCCAACGCCACCCAGACGTCCAGGCGGCAGGGGTCGGCCTTCAGCACGGCCCGGAACTCGTCGGCAGCCCTCTCGTACAGTCCCATTCCCGCGTAGAAGCGGCCTAACAGGGCCCTGCTGGGCTTCACTCCTCTGCCGCCGCCCTGCACCAGGGGCAAGAGGTCGTTGAGGATCTCTTGATTAGCCGGCGCCAACTCGTGCGCCACCACCAGACTGGCCACACCTTCATCGGGCCGGTTCTGATCTAGCATAAGCAGGCCCAGCGCCCAACGAGCGAGGATGCTCTCGGGGTCGGCGCTCAGGACCCGATACAGCAGATCCTGGGCCTCGGCAGCGCGCCCCCGCTCTCGGTGGGCCTCCGCCAGCAGAGTGGTCGCCTCGATATGCTTCGGATACCGTCCCAAGATGCCCCGGCAAAGGGCAGCGGCCTCATCGTAGTTGCAGGCCAGGATGGCATTTCGCGCCCCTTCCAGCGCGGTCGAAAGCGGGTCCACATTCCCCCTCCTGCCGGACTGCCCCACACTACACCCCGTCAATCTACCGGCCAATCATAGCACAAGCGCAAACTGCGGGTCTAGCCGGTAGGTACGACGCGAAGGCATGTCGCAGCCGGCCGGTAGCCAGCGGTTACTTGGCCAGCGAGATAATCTCCTCCGGATTCAAGGACGATATGGTCCGCGCGCCCGGCGGGACGACGAGAAAACCGGCCGGGTCCCAGCGGCCCTCGACGAAGGATCGCACAAGCGATAGGTCGCCCTTCGTCTCGTCGTAGCGCCAGCTGTACTGGCCGGCCACGTCCCGAACACGCTGCTTTGTTTCCTCCATGTCCACGAGGCCCATCTCGATGAAGAGAGCCCGGCTGTAGTTCTTCTGCCAGCTGTGCAGCATATCCATCAGGTATTGCGCGTTCTCGGGGCCGTACTTCTCGACGTACTGCGCGAATATCCGCTTGCGCGCCTCCTCACCCTCCACGCTGGTTCTTTCTATCTCCAGACCCTCGCGCTCAACCCAGCCGGGCGTGTAGTAATAGGTCCCCGGGTTGTCGAAGAAGGTCCGGTCGTATTTCTTCCGCGAGCCCAAGAGGACCGTTATGCAATCATGCCCTCTGGGGATCACGAGAGGGATATCGCGGGCCACAAGGTTCGCCGTGCCGTTGCTGCATAGGGCATAGCCCAGAAGGAGGGCGTCATAGTCGGCTCCCTCGCTCTGGTCGATCCGTTTCTGGACTTCCTCTCGCAGGCGGTCGGGCTCGGCATGCAGGCTTCGGTGAAGGAAATCGACGTCGATCAAATGTGGGGAGTAGGCCGCACAGACGCTTATCTCTCGGAACAGGACATTGCAGGCGATGATCTTGAACCGCTTTGGCGTCATTACATAACCTCGCTGAGTTTGAGAACCCGCGGCGTGGGCTGACACACCGGGCGCCTGGTGCTTCGGCCGTCCGAACTACCAGGCGACGGATTGAATGGGCAGAATATAGCATGGGGGCCAGGTAGGGTCAACTGACAAGCGGGCGACCGAAACCCTCGGGTCCGGTCCACGCCAAGGCACGGTGCGAGCCAGACAGGCCTAGAGGCTATCGACCTGCGGCCTTCGCCCTGATCGAGCCGTCGAAAGTGAGCAGGAAGGCCATATCGCCTTCGCCGGACTTCAGGGCGAGACGCTGCTGAGTTTGCTGGGAATACAGGACGACTGTCAGCGAGTACTTACCCTGGCCGACCTCCGGTGGGACCGTGAGAGAATGTTGATCCAGAATGACTTCGCCAGGCTCCCAGTAGGTCGTGGGATAGCGCCCACCGACCGGCAGTGAGTCGTCTTGAGCGATAAGATTCATCGACTCGTCGAGAATCTGCACGGAGACGACGTAGTCCTCGGGCAATAGGGCTTCCGTCTCCCAATGGAGCGTAATGCCGAGCTTGTTATCCGTACCTGCCGCATTCCGGTCTAGATCGTAGCCGACGAGGCGGATGCCGTTGGCGAAGGCGGTGTCCGTTGGCGTGCCCGGCGCCCTCACATCCGTCGACGGCGCGATCTTCTCCGGACCGACGCTCACCGTCTGTGGCTTCGCCGTGCCGCTCTCATCGACCCAGGGAACGTCCGCGTGGTCGAAGCGGGAATAGGCGCCGATGTTGAACCAAACCAGGCCAGGGTCCATGTCCTGAGTTACGTCAAGGTCGTGGTCCGTAATGAGCAGATCGTCCCCACGCCAGGCCATATATTGAAAGAGCTCCTGGTCCTGGCTGCCGTGCTCCATCCCCTCGTGATCGACCATGTGAGCGAATAGGTTGTACTCCACCCACACATAGTCGGACGGGGCCTGCGACAGCCGCCAAAGCAAGGACATCTTGACCTTGCCGCCGAGCTTACCATCCTCGTACGTCGTGTAGCCCAGCAGTCGCAGGCCATTGGCCAGCACCGGTTGCCCGTCAACTGGCGTGAACGCGCTGACCACCTTCTGGCCCTGCCCGGGCGGCAGACGGAAGAATCGGTAGTACGTATGCCCGTCGGGACCGCGAATCGTCCGCTCCGGCAACTCCTCGAAGCCGTAGCGCTCGAGGCGCTGAATCGCCTGGCCGCCGTCGTCTACGAGGTGGTAGCTCTTGCCGGCAATGGCGCTGTCGTCGGAGGCGAGCAGGACGATGGCCCCGCTGTTGGGATCGCTCGGGATCACCAGCCCCTCCGGCGGATCGATCTCACGCAGGGTGAG
>JAJZQK010000611.1 GCA_021847625.1 Chloroflexota bacterium | reverse complement strand
GAAGTACAGCATCGCCGACATCCGCGACTTCAACAACGTCGCACCGGACGTGGCCTTCGGTCTCGAGGGTATGCCTGGCCATCAGAAGGCGGCATACCGAGGTGGTTTCGGCAGCAACTTCGGCGACAATACCTACAAGGCGCGCACCTATGGCGGCGCGGACTACATGATCTCCAAGGTCGGCGGTCTCTGGGATGCCCTTTTGGCCGAGGGACGCCACTTCTGGACCTTCGTCAACTCGGACTTCCACAACACACCTGGCGACTTCTATCCCGGCGAGTACGCCAAGACCTATTTCTACGTCACGGGCGCGGGGAACCAGGGCATCGTCGACAGCATGCGCTCGGGCAACTGCTTCATGGTCCACGGCAACCTGATCGATGGCCTGGACTTCACGATCAAGAGCAAGGGCGAGGTTGCCACGATGGGCGCTCGACACTTGCAGGCGACGAAGGGCGCTAATGCCCTCGTCAAGATCCGCTTCCGCAGTCCTGGCGTCGTCAAGGTCGACCACGTCGACCTGATCGCCGCCGGGTTCGGTGCGAAGATCGATCCTTCCAGTAGCCATTACGGCGACGACGCCAACCCCAGCGCGGCGGTCGTGGCCACCTTCACCAGCAGGGACTGGGAGTACAAGGACGGTTGGTGCACGATGACCTTCCCCGTGAAGAAGCTTGACGGGAACCAGTACTTCCGCCTGCGCGGCACCAACCTGGCTCGCGGCGTTTCAGGCCAGACCGATTCCGACGGCAACCCACTGATGGATGAGGACGGAAACGGCACGAACACGGCCGAGAAAGCCTGGCAAGACCTCTGGTTCTACTCCAACCCCATCTTCGTGGACGTGAAGTAGCTCGTTCGCATCGCGATATCCGCAAGACCAAGGAAGGGGCCACTCCGGCCCTTTCCTTGGCCGTTCTACGATAGGGTGCTAGGCCGAAGGTCCGCTGTCTGAAGCCACAGGTCAACCAGATCGTTGACGATTCTCCGGCCTGAATTGGGCAGGCTGCCGTTGACAGCCACCTTCTTCCGGAGGTCGACAAGCATGGCGACATTGCCGACCTAACCTGGGGTTGATGGGAGGATGTATAATCGGTCTCAATCTAGTAGGGAAAGGAGAAGGACGTATAGCTATCGCTCGATGGCAGCCATTGCGAGTTTGGGAGGTGGCAAGAAATGAAGGTAACCGATCTGTCGTTGACCCTGTTCACATGGGAGAGCCCCGCGTGGAACGTGGGGATACACTCCTTTGGCGGGGAGGTCCAGCTCGGTCTGGTGACGGTCTCGACCGACGAGGGGCCGGAGGGCCACTCCTTCTTGGGCTCGTCGCGGCAGGGGGCCGATGAGTTCGCTACCCCGTTGATGAAGGTGCTGAAGCCGCTGGTCGTCGGCCAGAACCCCCTGTTCACCGGCGCCATCTGGGAACGAATGTGGAAGCAGCGGCGAAACACTTGGCCGCGGACCATCGGCGCCGTCGACGTGGCCCTCTGGGACCTGGCCGGCAAGATCACCGGCCAGCCCATCTACAAGCTGCTGGGCGCCTGCCGGACCGAGGTGGCTGCTTACGCCAGCTCAGCCTATCTTCCCACCCCTCAGGCCTACGCCGAGGAGGCGCTGCACTACAAGTCCCTGGGCTGGCCGGCCTACAAGATTCACGCTCACCTCGTGCCCGACGAAGATATTGAGATCAGCCGGATTGTGCGCGAGGCCGTGGGCGATGATTACGTGCTCATGCTGGACTCGGGCTGGGCCTACACCTACGAGCAGGCCATCAGGGTCGGACGGGCCATCGAGGAGCTGAACTACTTCTGGTACGAGGACCCGCTCATCGAGGAGGACATCCACAACTACGTCAAGCTGCACGAGAAGCTGGATATCCCGCTCATGGCTACCGAGTACGCGCCGGGCGGGCTCTACGGCATGGCGCCCTGGGTGACCCAGGGGGCCACAGACTATCTGCGGGGCGACGTGGCCGTCCTTGGCGGCATCACGCCCCTGGTGCGCTTGTGCCATATGGCCGACGCGTTCAAGATGAAGTGCGAGATCCACCACGGCGGCAACTCCCTGCTCAACGTCGCCAATCTGCACGTGACGATGGCGATAACTAACTGCGACTACTACGAGGTCTTCCCCGCCAACGGGGCCAACAAGTACGGCCTGGTCGAGGACATCGAAGTCGACAACCGGGGGATGGTGCGCATCTCGGACAAGCCCGGCCTCGGCTACGATATAGACTGGGACCTGGTGAGGCGCAAGCAGACCCAAGTGATAAGGTAGATTCAGCCGAGGCGCGGTCGCCGCCAGCAACCGGCCACTAGATGGTCCGGCCTTATCCTTGCTGCCTGGCGGGCTGGTGAGATAGTCAAGCTGCCGCTCGGCCGTCATCCATCCGAGAATGGTTGCCGCCGGGTTGGGGCGCGGTCACCGCGCCCTCGGGCGGTCTGCCTCAGGCGGACCGCCCCCTACGGAACCCAACAGACAGCTGCTGATGCCATTTTCACCCACTGCCGGTGCCCGCCAGGTTCCGGTCATTCCCGCGGAAGCGGGAATCCATCCGGCAGCCTGCCGTGTTGGGAACTGGATCCCCGCTTCCGCGGGGATGATAGGAGCGCCAACAAAGCCTGCCTGGCCTCTCGCGGCAGCCAGCGCCCACACGACAACGGCTATGGCGGACTGTCCAGCCGAATTGCCGACGATAGATGAGTAACATGACTTACGCGGTGGACGGCTATTCACCGCGGAGGAGACGCAAGGGATCGGGCATTCTCCCTGTTCTCTGCGCCCTCCGCGGTTAGTCCGGCTCCCACCCCGTAGGCCCTGTCAATAGGCAGTACGCTGCCAATGTCTTCTTACGAAAGAGCCGCCGAAGGTGGAGGTACGTATGCTACGCGACCTGATCGTCAAGAACAGAAGCTATCGGCACTTCCAGCAAGAGGTGCCGATCCCCAACGAGACGCTGCGCGAACTGGTCGACCTGGCTCGACAGTCGGCCTCGGGCGCCAACCGCCAACCGCTGAAGTACGTTCTCTCGAGCGACCCGCAGAGGAACGCGCTAATCTTCGCCCAGATCACGACCTGGGCAACCTACCTACGAGATTGGGCTGGCCCGGAGGGAGGGGAAAGGCCGTCCGCCTACATCGTTATGCTCTGCGACACCGAAATCGCCAAGAACACCGGCATCGACCCCGG
>JAJZQK010000610.1 GCA_021847625.1 Chloroflexota bacterium | reverse complement strand
CGTAGTCGGCGTACTTCATGCTCATCGTTTCCGTGTGTACGCCGGATTCGAACACGATCGATTCCTCGGCTGTCAGCGCCTTGTCCACGTACACGGGAATCCCGTAGAGGTTGCCGAAGGGAGGCATGGCCCCGACTTCGCAGTCGGGGAAGCTGCCTGAGAACTCTTCCTCCCGGGCAAGTTTGACCTGGCCGGCGCCGATGGCGCTCGCCCCCTTCGCCAGGTCGACCTGATGGGTTGCGTCGAGCACCAGCATCACCAAGTTGTTGTCGGCAAAGACCATCACCGTCTTGGCCAGCGTCTTCCCAGGGATGTGCTCGGCGGCGGCAGTCTCCTGCGCAGTGTAAGCAACCGGATGGTGTTGTACCTGATAGGAAGCTTGATTGTCTCGCAGAAAAGCCTCGATCCTCTCCCTGCAGCTCATTTCAACAGCTCCTTCTAGCTAGATGCTGCCAAACCCGACCGTTTTCACGATGCCTTGTTCACCATGTTAGCATATGCCGCCCATAAAGACCAACAACTCGCGGGCGAGTCCAGTAACCGGCCGGCCGAGCACACCCGCGCCCGCGTAGTCGCAGGCGGTTGGCTTGCCAGGGCGGGATTCGAGGTGTCGCGCGCTTCCCGACATTGGTGGTATCATTGAGCATCTAGGCAACCCGGCAAGGCGTATCCAAGTAGTTGCGCGCTTGGCTGGAACCTCGAACACAGAGCGGGAGGATGACCGATGGGATTTCTTGATGGACGCGTGGCCCTCGTGACGGGAGCGTCAGGGGGTATCGGCAAGGCAATCTGCGGCCGACTGGCCGGCGAGGGCGCCGACGTCGTCTGCCACTACAACAAAGACATGGCCGGTGTGGACGCGGCGGCAGCCGCCGTGCGGGAGTCCGGTCGCCAGGCGCTCGTCGTTCAGGCCAACCTGGCCGTCGCCGCCGAGGCCCGTAAGATCGTTCACCAGGCCGTCGAGAGGTTCGGGAGGCTCGACGTGCTGATCAATAACGCGGGCACCTACCCTCGCAGCTGGGCGCTTGAACTGACCGAAGAAGAGTGGGACCTGGTCCTGGATACCAACCTGAAAGGCACCTTCATGTGCAGTCAAGCGGCGGCGCCGATCATGAAGAGAGCGAGCTGGGGACGCATCGTCAACATGAGCTCCATTGCGAGGAAGGGCCAGGCGCGCGGGGCGCATTACAGCGCCAGCAAGGCCGGCATCGTCGGCCTGACCCGGGCCTTGGCGATAGAGTGGGCCCCGGAGATTCTCGTAAACGCGATTGCCCCCGGCTTGATAGACACCCCGCAACCCCGGCAGGGACTCACCGAGGAACAGATAGCGGAGCGCGCCCGCGCCCTGCTCATACCTCGCATCGGCACGCCGGACGACATCGCGAGGGTCGTGCTGTTCCTGCTCTCCGACGGCGGTTCCTGGATGACAGGCCAGGTCCTGAGCGTGAACGGGGGAGACCCGCGGGATTGACCTGGTAGACGGACGTGTCCGCCGTGAAGCAGAGGCTCGGCCAAGTAGGCCGAGCCTCTGCCATTACTATCACTTGGCGGCCCTCGGCGGATCGAGGCCACCCGCGGCTGAAGACGAACTAGGGAAGGGTGCGGCCGACGGCGGCAGCCACGCTGCGCAGATCGCCCATCAACTGGCTGAAGGCCTCAGGTTTGAGGGATTGCGGTCCGTCACACAGAGCCCGTTCGGGATAGGGGTGCACCTCTACCATCACGCCGTCGGCGCCCGCCGCGATGGCCGCCTTGGCGACAGGCCCCACCAGGTTCCACTTGCCAGTGGCGTGGCCGGGGTCGGCGATGACGGGAAGGTGCGTCAGCTGCTTGAGGACCGGAATCGCGTTGATGTCGAGGGTGAAGCGGGTCGCCGTCTCGAAAGTCCGGATGCCGCGCTCGCAGAGAATCACGTTGTAGTTCTGCTGCGCCAGGACATACTCGGCGGCCAGCAGCAGTTCCTGGATCGTATTGGCAAACCCACGCTTGAGCATCACCGGCCGCCCCGACAGACCAACCTCTTTGAGAAGCGCGTAGTTCTGCATATTGCGCGTGCCGACCTGCAGCATGTCGGCGTACTGGCAGATCAGGTCGAGGTCGTACGGCGACATAACCTCGGTCACGACTCGCAAGCCCATCTCCTGCTTGACTTCCGCCAGCATCTCTAGCCCCTCCTTACCCAGGCCCTGGAAGCTATACGGCGAGGTGCGCGGCTTGAAAGCCCCCCCGCGCAGGACCTTGCCCCCAGCCTTCTTGACGGCCGCCGCCGCCTGCCAGAGTTGCTCTCGGCTCTCGACCGAACAGGGGCCGGCGATGACGACGATGTCCTGGCCGCCGAAGGCCACGCCCCCCAGGTCCACCAGCGTATTCTGTTCCCTGAAGTCTCGGCTAGCCAGCTTGAAAGGTTGAAGAATCGGCACGGTACGTTCCACGCCCGGTAGTATCTCAAACGGCGTGCCGACCTCGGCGGTTAGGGGCCGTTCGTCGCCGATCACGCCAATAATCGTGCGCTCCTCGCCGATAGACAGGTGGGGACGGAAGCCGAGCCGTTGTACCTCGGCAGTTACGGCTTCTATCTGCTCCTTGGAAGCATCCTTGCGCATTACTATGATCATGTCAGTTGCACCCCTGTGTTACTTGATTAAAATGTCTTCAAGAGCCCTGCCGGCTCCCCGCCACCCGGGTCTGCGAGACGCCGGCCTTACCGCCGTGGCCGACATGTTAGGAACAGTCCCGCCAACTGTCAACCTACAATTCTTTGGTCCAGACGGTACCCGTGGAGTCTATGCACTCAGCAGATTCGCCAGATCGACGAAATTCGCCGCCGTGACGTCAAACCCCTGGCCGGCAGGCGATTCGGTCGGCCCACCAGGACCCCATTCGAGCGGCCGGGAGACGAAGGCGGTGCGCAGGCCGGCGGCCCGAGCCCCGAGCAGGTCCTGAACGTGGGCCGCGACCATCATCACCTCGTCTGGCTCCAGGGCGAGCAGTCTTGCCGCACCCTGGTACACCTCACGGTTGGGCTTGTACTTGCCGAAAAGCTCCGACGCCATTATGCAATCCCACGGCAGGCCCGCGTGCTTGCCCATATCGGTCAACAGGGCAAAGTTGCCGTTGGAGAGCGTCGATATGACGAACTTGCGCTTGAGGCGCGCCAGCCCTTCGGCGACGTCCGGCCAGGCCTCAAGCCG
>JAJZQK010000011.1 GCA_021847625.1 Chloroflexota bacterium | reverse complement strand
CGCCCGCCTTAGCGCCAGCAGTCAGGGCTAGCACTAACTCAAGCAGAAAGAGGTAGAGGGGTGCCTGGCGGGGTTCGCGCAACGGAACGGCCGGCGCGCCGGGGAGATTACGCGCCCGCGGCCAAAGGAATATCCCAAGCAACCTTTTTCGTTAGCATCTTGGTCGCCTCCGACCTTCTCCTCCCGACTTTTCCGCAATCGGCTGGCGCCGCTTTGCTTTCAAGCCTCTTGGTCTGGCCTTCGACTGCCAAGCATCCGATACTCAATCGCTTGGGATATGCCTAGTATCCCACATCCAAGCGCCCGTGTCAAGTGCTTTCACGCAAACTCGATGAGGTTTTCTCCTCAGGCGACATCACCCTCCCTCTCCGCGCCGTTCGTTGGCCGGGCCTTCGTCGGGCAGCTGCCATTCGACGGTAAACTGGTTGTCCGCCCGCTCCGCCCTCGCCGCTACCGCGGCGACGGAGGCGCGGCTTTCTTCCAGGTCCCTCTGCAAGGCCTGCAGTCTCGCCCGTACCCGCCTCACTCGAGCCTCGGCCACCTCGCGCCTTACACCGCGACGAAGCCGCGCATCCCTGGTGGCGCGGACGTATCCGCGCAAGGGGCTTCGCGGCCTGCCCCGCCTCAGCACCGTCCGCCAGCCGCCCGTCTCGACCGGAACCCCAATGGCGCAGGCAACCTCGGCCACGGCGAGCGCATCGGCAGCTTCCTCCAGCGCCTCCGCAACCTGGCGATTGAGAGCACTCCCGCTTCTGTTCTGCATAATCCACCACCACCCTCTCAAGATCACCACCTTAGCTCGTTGCAGGACCCGGACCACGGGCGCCGGCACCATCCACGGCGGGCAAGGATCGTGGGAGATCTCCAGGAGGTCAGATTCGATGGGGAGCGCCGCACCTGACGCAATACCGCCAATCCGGCTTGCGAGGGGAACCGCAGCGGGGGCACCGCGCCTCGGTTGACGGTGCTGACGGGGTCACGCGGGTGGCTCGCCCCGGTGGGGCCAAGGACGCCGAACCATCCCTCCCCAGAGGGACGAGCGTGCGGGGAGCGGAGACCCGCAACCGGCGGAGAAGGAAGACCGCCGTGGCGCCCACGGCGAAGCCCGTCGCCGCGTACAACCCCGCGAGGGCGAGCACGAAGTCGTCCAATCCTGCCCGAAGCCCGCTGAGCTGGAGGCAGGCGATGGCGAGCGTCGGCGGCAGCAGGTGCCAGCTGGCCGCCCGCGTCAGAACCTGGCCCCGGGCATACAGGGGGATGCGGGCCCCGGCGAAGAGTCCTAGCGCCAATCCCACTAGCACAAGGACCCAGGACGCCCAGTCCTTCAGGCCGGCATCCAAAATCCGGCTGTAGATGAAAAGGGCGAGCAGCGGTCCCAAGACGGAGGAGATCACGGCCAGCGCCGAGAAACGATGCTCCTTGTGCAATCTGATTGCCGTCCAGAGCCCGCTCACCACCACGAGCGCCGTGCTCGCCACCAATATCGCGCCGTAGACGCTATCCATCGCGCCTTACCGCTCCGCCCGCGTGCCGCAGTACGTGCAGAAGCGATCCTCCGGCGACAACGCCCTGCCGCAGTTCGCGCAGAAGCTGGCCCGTGGGCCCGGCGCTTGCAGCGTCGCCGTGGACACCGCCGTGTTGGCAGCCTGGCCATCGCCCGCTGGCGCCGCTTCCGCGGCCGCCGGGAGTCCCTCTGCGAGCCGCGCCACCTCACCCGCGAAGGCCTGCGTCTGCTCCATCATCGCCGCGATATCGGACATCGTGCCCGCCGCTTCCACCAATGACTCCAGGCCCCAGACCACCAGACGACGGACCTTCTTGATCTCCTCGAGCGCCACCAGAAGATCCTGTTTGCCAAGACCATCCTCGTGGAGGGTGACTTCAATCTGGGCCGCCAGCGTCCCCACCGCCTGGCTGAGGTGGCATTCCAGCAGACCCGGCCGGCTGGCGGCGAGGCGTTCCAGCATCTGCGCTGCCGCGTCGCGGGCTTCCGGCTCGTTCCGTGCCTCGGCGGGGAGAGGCAGCTCGAAGGTGTCGCTCAGGCAAAAGCGATCAAGGCGCGGCGCGAAGGCACGCCCTGCCACCTGTAGCGGACGTGCGCCGGGGATGGTAATGGTGCAGGCGAGCTGGGAATAGAGCCGCCGCCGTGGCCGATTGGGCGGCCGCATAGGGACCCACCATCAGGATCAGTTGCTGGCCAAGGACCGCCGCCAAAGAGAGGGCGGCCAGCCCGCGCGCGTAACCGGCGAAGTCGAGTTTGTCGCCCTCCCACTTGACGTTGGCGAGGGCCTGCTGAGTCTGCGCCAGGTGCTGGCGGATCGCCTCGGCGATGCGCTGCATGTCCCGGTACTTCTCCGT
This sequence comes from Chloroflexota bacterium, assembly GCA_021847625.1. The sequence continues at coordinate 15,501 of JAJZQK010000011.1, read as the reverse complement.
CGCCTCGTCGACGGCCTCCGAGGCCTCCGCCATCTCCTGCTCGGCCGTCTCGATCCGCTGGCCCAGGTCGGCAATCTTCTCGTCGTACCATTGCAGCCAATCGGCGCGGTAGCGTTCCCGCGACCCGGTGATGCCCCAGCCGCCCGCGATATGGCCACCCAGGGCGGAGAGCATCGCCGCGCCGGCTACCAACCCCCCAGCCAAGGCCAGGTTCTGCTGGGAAGGTTGAGCGCTGCCGTTGGAGAGCGAACGGACGATGCCGCTTGCCGACGAACCGTCGTTCGTGCCATTCGCACTACTGCTACCGTTCGTTCCGGAGCCGCTCTGGCCCGGCAGGGTGCCGGCTTGCTTCCGTGCTTCATATTCCTCCGGTGTAAGGCACTCCAAGAGGTAGGCGAAGCTCGTATAGGAACCGCCATGTAAGCCAGGCAGGCCACGCATCGCGCACGTCTGGTTAGGACGGCCGGATTCCCTTGACATAGGGCCAGGTCAGGAATAGTATAGTAGGTGATTGGGCCTGGACAGCGGTCTTGGACTTGCGTCCAGGCACCATGCACCGATGGCGGCTGGGGTTCGGCGCCTGAGGTGGCGGGCGTGGGGTGCGGCGGGGTTGGCTGTGCGCCGAAGACACTGATAACAAGCGCTCTGTTGAGCCGTCCATCGGTCGATGGGCGGCTCTCTGTCTTACTACCGGACGTCGTGGCTGTGGGATCGTAGTCATGCCTGGAAGAGACAATCCGGCGAGCGGAACCTCATCAGGACGAGTCACTTTGGCCCTGGCCCTCAGCATCTCCGCGCTCGTCCTCACGGTAGCGCAGTCGGTCGGCGCCGCCAGCGCCGGGCCGGGCGGGGTCCTCATCAGCCTGTTTGCCCATCTGCTGCCGATGGTCCTCGTCGGCGGCGCCATTACCGCCCTCGTGATCCTTTATTCCTCCCACCGCCGGTCCGCGGAGGGTGGCAACGGCCAGACCGGCGCCGGCGAGATTGCCAACTTCGCCCGCAGCCGGGCCCAGATCACCTTCGCCGCCAAGTCGGACACCAGGTTCGCGGACGTGGCAGGGGTCGACGAGGCCAAGGAGGACCTCTGCGAGGTCGTCGACTTCCTCAAGCACCCCCAAAAATACGTCCTGCTCGGCGCCCGGATGCCGAAGGGTCTCTTGCTCGTCGGCCCGCCCGGCACGGGAAAGACGCTCCTCGCCCGCGCCGTGGCCGGCGAGGCGGGCGTGCCCTTCTTGAGCATCAGCGGCTCGGAGTTCGTCGAGATCTACGTGGGCGTCGGCGCCGCCCGCGTGCGCGACCTCTTCGAGCAGGCGAAGAAGAACGCGCCCTGCATCGTCTTCATCGACGAGATCGACGCCGTGGGGCGCCATCGCACGGCCGGCGTCGGCGGCGGCAACGACGAACGCGACCAGACCTTGAACCAGATCCTCGTGCAGATGGATGGCTTCGACGCCCGCACCAACGTAATCGTCCTTGCCGCGACCAACCGGCCCGACGTGCTGGACCAGGCGCTGCTGCGTCCCGGCCGCTTCGACCGCCAGCTGCTGCTCGACCGCCCCGACCTCAAGAGCCGGCTGGCCATCCTGCAGGTCCACGCGCGCGGCAAGCCCCTCCACGAGGATGTCGACCTGGAGCTGTTGGCCAGGCTCACCCCGGGCTTCTCGGGCGCCGACCTGGAGAACCTCCTCAACGAAGCCGCCCTCCTCGCGGCGCGCAAGGAACTGCACGCCATCGGCCAGCAGGACCTGGAGGAGGCCATCGACCGCGTGCTGGCCGGGCCGCGCTGCAAGAGCCGCATCGTCGGCGAGCGCGAGCGCAAGTTGGCCGCCTACCACGAAGCCGGCCACGCCGTGGTCGCCCACGCGCTCGCCGAGGGCAACCACGTGCAACGCGTGACGATCATCCCCCGCGGCCTGACCGGCGGTTACACTCGCGTCCTCCCCGACGAAGAAAGCCGCCTCCTCACCCGCTCGGAGTTGGCGCGCAGGCTAGCCTGGGCGCTGGGGGGTTACGCCGCGGAGCAGGTCGCCTTCGGCGAGGTGAGCACGGGGGCGGGCGACGACCTGGAGCAGGCGAACGAGATGGCCCACCGGATGGTCGCCGAGTACGGCATGAGCGAGCGGCTGGGGCCGTTGACCTTCGGCCACCGGGAAGGGGGGGCCTCCTTCGGCCGCGCGATGCCGGAGCAGCACGACCACAGCGACGAAATGGCCTACGCCGTCGACCGGGAGGTGCGGACCTTGGTCCGCGATGCCGGCAAGACGGCGCGCGCCATCCTCCTGCAACAGCGCGACAAGTTGACCCGGCTGGCCGAGGCGCTCGTCGCGAACGAGACGCTGGAGGGGGAGCAGCTGACTGCCCTTCTCGGCGGCAGCCAGGCGCCCGGGCCCGCGCCGGCGGCAGGGCGGAGATGCCCCATCCTCCACCCTGCCGCCGGCTACCCCCGCGGGCGAAGTCACCGCGGGGGTACAGGCACGCGGGCCGCCGGTAGACCGGCGAGCCTAACCCCTCCCGGTCGTCGTCCCCGCTACGGGCTCAACCGGAAAGGCGGATAGCGGTCCGTCGTCAGAAGGAAGGCGTAGGCGAACACTCGCAGGTTCCATCTGAACACCCCCACCACGAAGCCAAAGAAATCCTCCGGGTAGCGGCCGGTGATCAATATGGCAAACCAGACGATTATCGTCACGATGAACGCCGCGATGTTCAGGAAGAACAGCACGATGTAGTGGGGGATGGCCAGAAACCACTTGATCAGCGGCAGCCACCGGTTCAGGTCCACCGGGGCGTTGGGATAAGGGATATCCAGGTGAACCGTCTGGTCCTCGTCCGTTGCAGGGTATACGTGCATCAGCAGCGCAAAGTAAGCGCCAACCCTGGTAGCGAACCTGGTCAGGTTGTAGTTCCAGTCGAACCACCAACGCGGATACTTCTGGCGGAAGAGCAGCATTAACACCACTGCCGCGAAGAGGACTCCCGCGCCGCCGAAGGCGGCGTTCCAGCCGGTTCCATCCTCCGTGCGGTAACCCGGGCCGTTCAGCAAGCTCAGGATGATCGCGATCGGGATGACAGTGAATACGCGAAAGAGCGTGGTAACCCTATCGGGGGCTTCCGGATAGTCGATCTCCAGGTTCACGGGATACTGGTCACCAATCTGTGCCACGCCAACTCCCTCCTTCTTAGAGTTCCTCTCCAGATGATCTGTTTGAGTCCCTACCCATGTTATACGCTAGGCCTAAGGAAAGTCAAAGAATCGGCGGTGTAGGTGGCAAGCATCCTAACCGCCACACCGTTGGGCCTTCCCCGGGCGGGTTCGCCGACTCGCCGACCATCGCCGAGGCCGCTATCATAGGCGACCCTTCCTCTACTGGCGTCCGGCGGCCGGCACGTCACCTACAAACGCCGGTTCAATTGACAGGCGACCGGCCCAGTGCTATGATGAAGTCACCCCCAAGGCGGGCAAGTGGGCGTTTGCCCAGTGGCAGAGTGCAACGCATGCGAGCGGATCGCCACCCAGAAGGTAGGTGATGCCCAACGGGCAAGTGCGACGGCTACTGGATCTTCCGCCTAACCGCTTGCCAAGGAGATACCACCAGATTAGCATCCCGCCGCCCCTCGCCGACGATTCCTAAGGCGATTCTCAGCCCTATTCTGCAATCCTGATCTCAATCAGCGGTCGGTTATCTGCTTTCCTCGGAAGCCAGGCGCTGTTCACTCGACCACGGACGCCGAGAATTGGGAAGGAGGCAATTAGCACCATGGAGGACTCCTCGAGCAAGCGGACCATCAGGCGGCGAGACTTTTTGCGACTCAGCGCGGCGACGGCGGGTATCGGCCTCTTGCAGGCCTGCAGCCCAGCCGCACCGCCCACACCCGCACCCACCCAGGCCCCCGCGGCCCAGCCTACGCCGGTGAAGCCGGCCGCTCAGGTGCCGCAGGTGCCCCAACTGCCGACGGCGGCGGCGACGGCCGTCCCCACGCAGGCGCCCACGGCCGTCCCCACCAAGCCCGCCGGGCCCAAGAAGGGGGGCACGTTCACCGTGGCGGTCACCGCCCCCATCCAACAGTTCGACCCGTACCAGTTGATCCCCGGACACTACGTCTACATGCGAGCCCTCTACAACACCCTTGCCCGCTACGACGCGCAGCTCACCCCCCAACCCGAGCTGGCGGAGAAATGGGCCTTCTCGGCCGACGGCAAGACGATGACCATGAACCTGCGGCAGGGGGTGAAGTTCCACAGCGGGCGCGAGTTCACCTCCGACGACGTGAAGTTCTCCATCACGGCCTGCCAGGAAGACGAGAACTCCACCATGCGCACGCTCTACAAGACGATCAAGGGCGTGGAGACGCCGGACAAGTACACCGCCGTTCTGAAGTTCGACACTGTCAACCCCGGCGTGTTCGACCTCCTGGATACGATCTACATCGTGGACAAGGAGACCTGGGCTGACCGCAATAAGACGGGGATCGGCACCGGGCCCTTCAAGCTCGCGAATTACCTGCCGAACGATCGGGCGGAGATGACGGCCTTCGCGGACTACTGGGAAAAGGGCAAGCCGTACCTCGACAAGTTCGTCCTGCGCCAGATACCCGACGTCGCGGCCCTCGCGATCAACCTGGAATCCGGCGCCGTCGACTGCATCTGGCAGCCAACCTACATGGACCTGGTGCGGCTGCGCGATACCTCGGGCGGCAAGTTCCTGGCCGACCTGGGGGCGCCGGGCGCGATCATGTTCACTGTCGAGATCAACACCCAGGCCGAGCCCTTCACGGACAAGCGGGTGCGCCAGGCGGTCGCCTGGTCCATCGACCGCGCGCGCTTCTGCAAAACGACGCTGCAGGGGCTCGTGGAGCCGACCTGTCTGATCTGGCCGAAGCACTCATGGGCCTACTTCGCGGACCTGGAGGGGAAGGTCGGCTACGACCTCGACAAGGCCAAGGCCCTCCTCACGGAAGCGGGCCTCGGCGGGGGCTTCGAGACGGAGCTGCTCACCTCTTCGAAGCAAGCCTTCGGCTACGGCGACCTCGCCCAGATCGTCCAGGCCGACCTCAAGAAGATCGGCGTCAACGCCAAGGTGGCCGACGTCGACCCCGCCCAGTACAACGCCAGGGCCAACGCCAAGGACGTCCAGCTGCTGGTGCACACCTACGGACGGCTGAACCGCGACCCCGGCACCACTCTCACCGGCGCCAAGGCCTGGTACAACGACAAGGAGGGCGGCTGGATTCGCCTCAACTCGCCGGAGTACGACCAAATGCGAATAGACTTGCAATCCACGCTGGACCAGGCGAAGCGCAAGACGCTCTGCCGGCAACTGCAGGAGTTTGCCCTCGATCAGTGCTTCACGAATCCTGTCGCCCCCAACCAGCGGGCTTGGGCCTACGCCAGCTACGTGAAGGGCTTCGGCTACAACATGGACAACTCGCCCTACCTGTCCGACATCTGGCTCGACAAGTAGGGCACCTTAGCGGCGAAGAGGAGGAACCGGACAAGGGCTCACAATGTCCATGGAACGGCACGGGCAACGCGCGGCCGACGGCCGGGCGCTGCCCGCGTCGGCAGTATCTTGCTGGCACGAGAAGTGCGGCTCCTATCGCTAAGCAACTCAAGGGAGCGGAGGCAGCCCCGTGGCCGGCGAGACGATGTTCCTCACCCGATCAAACTTCCAAGAAGGAGAGAGCGCAGATGAAAGGCAAGAAGCGTTTGGTCCTTGTTCTGGCCCTGGCGCTGGTTCTCGCGCTGGGCTCGGTAGGCATCGGCTACGCCATCACGTATGGCCAGCCGGATGGTAACAACCACCCCTACGTGGCAATGATAGTGTTCGACGCCGAGATAGAAGGCACGGTACAGCCGGCCTGCCGCTGCAGCGGCACCCTCATCTCGGACACGGTAGTCCTCACGGCCGGCCACTGCACGGACGGCGCTGAGGCCGCCCGAGTCTGGTTCGAGCCCACAATCAACGACGGCCACTATCCATATGGTGGCGGTACGGCCATCGAGACAGCCTCGGTCCATACCGACCCCGACTTCTGCATCGGCTGCGCCCCGGGCCTGCCCGGGTTCGACACCCACGACGTCGGCATTGTCGTCCTCAGCAGAGAGGTTACCGACAAGAGCTACGGCGTCCTGCCGAGTGAAAACCTGGTGGACACCCTGAAGATGAACACCGAGGTCACCTTGGTCGGCTACGGCGGGCAGGAGCAGACTCGGGGTATTCCGCCACATCAGTGGACCGGGCGCGACCGCTACTATGCCCCCGCCAACCTGGTCCAGAGCAAGGACGTGCTTAGCGACGACTTCATCAAGGTGAGCGGGAACCCGGCGCAGGGCAAGGGCGGCACCTGCTTTGGCGATTCCGGTGGGCCGACCTTCCTAGAAGACACCAGTACCATCCTCGCCGTCACCTCCTTCGGCAGCAACGGCAACTGCGCGGGCGTCTCCTACAACAACCGCGTCGACACCGCCGCTGAGCTCGAGTTCATCAACTCGTTCCTCGACTGACACTAACGACCGGTCGTAAGGTTGCCCGCCACAAAGACGGGGGGCTGCCCTAATCGGCAGCTCCCCTTGCTGTCTCCAAACCGGCAGGCGATAGCACGGTTCGCTATGCGCTTGACACACGTCCGCCCGCACCTTAAGATTGGGGCGGCTGAGTTCTTGTATCCTCGGCTTCTCTGCGTACTGGCTTCGCGGACGACCGGTGTATGTGCCCGGGCTGAGGATAAGAAACACTGGGATGGGACGGACGCCCGCTATGGAGAACATCACATCGATGACTTGAGTCGACCATCGGCAGATGGCCGATTTTTGCTTAATCCCGAAACCAGGCGCGCACCGCGACCGGCCCCAGGGCCGGCGCCACAGGAGGAGGAAAGAAGCGCAATGAACGGTAATAGGATCGAGCGATACGTCAAACGTCGCGACTTCCTGAAACTGGGCCTGGCCACGGCGGGCATCGGCCTCTTGCAGGCCTGCAGCCCGGCCGCGCCGTCCGCGCCCACGCAGGCCCCCGCCGCCCAGCCCACGTCCGCGAAGCCGGCGGCCCAACCACAGGCTACCGCGGCGCCGACCCAGGCCCCTGCGGCCGCCCCCACCCAGGCCGCCGGGCCCAAGAAGGGCGGGACGCTCACGATCGCCCAGACGGATGCCTTTGTTACGTTCAACCCCTACGAGCGGCGCTGGTACCGCATCCGCCGCGCCATGTACAACTCGCTGGGCCACTACGACATGAACGTGAACCTCCAGCCGGAGCTGGCCGAGAAGTGGGACATCTCCCCCGACGGCAAAACCATCACCTTCAAGCTCCGCGAGGGGGTCAAGTTCCACTCTGGCCGCGAGATGACCTCGGAGGACGTCAAGTTCAGCATCGAGTTCGCCTCCACCGACGAACGGGTGCTCGCCCGGCCGACCTATCAGATGGTGAAGAAGGCGGAGGCCCCCAGCAAGTACGTCGCCGTCTTCTACCTGGATAAACCGAACGCCGGCATCTACGACCTCATCGACTCGCTGCACGTCATCGACAAGGAGACGATCACCGACAGTGCCAAGATGGGCAACGGCACCGGCCCCTTCAAGCTCGACAAGTACATCCCGAACGACCGCATCGAGTTCGTGGCCTTCCAGGACTACTGGGACAAGGGCAAGCCCTACCTGGACCGCTACGTGAGCCGCATCATCCCCGACACGGCCGCCCTCTCCATCAATGTGGAGTCCGGCGCCATCGACGTCGCCTTCCGCATCAGCTACATGGACGCCGTCCGCCTGAAGAGCGACAAGAAGTTCTTGATCGACATGGGCCAGCCGGGCAACGCCACCTTCGACATCGGCATCAATACGAAGTTGGAGCCGTTCACCGATAAGCGGGTGCGCCAGGCCATCGCCTGGTCCATGGACCGCAACCGCTTCGTGCGGACGGTGCTGCAGGGGCTGTCCGAGCCGACGTGCCTCATCTGGCCGTCCCAGTCCTGGGCCTACTTCAAGGATCTGGAGGGGAAGATCGGCTACGATCTGGACAAGGCGAAGGCGCTCCTGACGGAAGCCGGGGTCGGCGGCGGCTTCGAAACGGAGATCCTCACCTCGTCCAAGCGGGCCTTCGGCTATGGCGAGCTAGCGATGATCCTGCAGGACGACCTGCGCAAGATCGGCATCAACGCCAAGGTAAACGACGCCGAAGTGGCCCAGTACGACGCGGCCACCCAGAAGGGCGACATCGCCATCCTCGCCCACAACTACAGCCGGTCCAACCTGGACCCGGCCTCGACGCTGGTGGCCGCCAAGTCGTGGTTCACCGAGAAGGACAAGGGTTGGACCCACTTCGAGTCGGACGAGTACGACAGCCTGCGCCAGCAACTGCTGACGACGCTGGACCGCGAGCAGCGCCTGCCCATCGCCCGCAAGATCCAGGAGATGGCTCTGGACGAGTGCTTCACCATCCCCGTGGCGGGGCAGCCCTCCGTCTGGGCCTGCGGGAGCTACGTCAAGGGCCTGACGTACGACATGGACAACGCCCCCTACGTGGGCGACATGTGGCTGGATAAGTAGTAGCCAAACCGACTCTCGCGCGCTATCATGCCCTCCGGGAGGACTTGCCGCTGCCCCCGGAGGGCATGTCTATCAAGGAGGCTACGATGAAGATCACAGGCGTCGAGACGCTCATCTGCAACGCGGGCTGGCGACCGTGGGAGTTCGTGAAGATCCAGACCGACGAGGGCATCACCGGCTACGGCGAATGCAGCGACAGTTACAACCCCTACGGCATCGCCGGCTGCGTGCACGACCTGCTGCCCGTCCTCCTCGGCCGCGATCCGCGGGCGGTCGAGGTCCTCAACGCGGAGATGGTCCGCGTCATGCGCCAGAGCCCCGGCGGCGTGGGCCAGAAGGCGCTCGCCGGGATCGACGCCGCCCTCTGGGACATCAAGGCCAAGGCGTTGGGCGTGCCGGTATACGAGCTCTTCGGCGGGCCGACCCGCGAGAAGATTCGCCTGTACTGGTCGCACTGCGGCACCACGCGGGCCCGCGCCGCCACGCTGATCGGCGCGCCTCCCCTGCGCACGCTCGCCGACGTCGCCAGGCTGGGCGAGGAGGTGGTCCGCCGCGGCTTCACGGCCCTTAAGACGAACATCTTCGTCCCCGGCGACCCGCCCACCATGCACCGGCCGGGCTTTGCCGGGGCCTACCCCGGCGTGGCCGACCTGAACGCCGACCGCGCCGTCGTGCGCCAGGCCGAGAACCTCGTCGGCACGTTCAGGGAGGCAGTCGGCCCGAACGTGGACATCGCCCTCGACCTCAACTTCAACTTCAAGACCGAGGGCTACATCCGCCTCGCCCGGGCGATGGAGCCCTACGACCTGATGTGGCTGGAGTTGGACACCTACGATCCCGCCGCCCTGCTGCAGATCAAGCAGTCGACGAAGACCCCCATCACCTCGGGCGAGAGCCTCTACACGCCCCGTGGCTACAAGCCATTCCTCGACCTGCACGCGATGGACGTGGTGGTGATCGACGTGCCTTGGAACGGGTTCACCGTCTCCAAGAAGATCGCCGACCTGGTCGAGCTGTACGAGCTGAACTTCGCCCCCCACAACTACTACAGCCACCTCTCCACGCTGATGAGCGCCCACCTCTGCGCGGTCGCCGGCAACGTGCGCATCCTGGAGATCGACATCGACGACGTCCCCTGGAAGGACGACCTGATCACGGAGCCGCTGGAGATCGAGGAGGGACACCTCGTCCTGCCCAAGCGTCCGGGCTGGGGCGCCGACCTGAACGAGAAGGAAGTGGCCAAGCATCCCTGGCCAAGATAGGGTTTCGCCGATGGATCGGCCAGAGGCTCGTCTTGCTTGACAAGTAGCCCTGCAGGGGATAGTATGGTAGGTAATCGCAACCCTGTACCATTGGTGTCCCAGCATCGTAGCGCCGGTGGCGGCTCGTGTCCTTTGCCCCGCGATGTTGATCGCTGACATAGCCTGACTGGCAGGGCAGGGATAGCGACCCTTCAAGCCGACCACCCTTCCGGTGGTCGGCTTTCGTTTTGTTGCGATCAGAGACCAGGCGCGCGTAGCGACCGGCTCCAAGGCCGGCGCTCAAAGGGAGGTAACAAGCGCCATGAAGGGTAATCCGACCGAGCGGTACGTCAGACGTCGCGACTTCCTGAAGCTAGGCCTGGCCACGGCCGGCGTCGGCCTCCTGCAGGCCTGCGCCCCCGCCGCACCCCCCACCCCTACCCAGGCCCCCGCGCCTCAGCCCACGCCCGTGAAGCCCCCCGCCCAGGTGCCGCAGGTGCCCCAGCTCCAGGCCACCCCCGTCCCCACCCAGGCCCCCACGGCCGTCCCCACCAAGCCCGCCGGCCCCAAGAAGGGGGGCACCTTCACGGTGGCCAGTCTCTCGACCATCAACGAGTTCCACGCCTTCCACCCCACCGCCGGCCAGTCTCCCCTGCAACTGGCGATGTGGAACTCGCTCGCCTACTACGACGAGCAGCTGCGCCTGCAGCCGTCCCTGGCCGAGAAGTGGGATATCTCGCCCGACGGCAAGACAGTCACCTTCAAGCTGCGCGAGGGCGTCAAGTTCCACTCCGGGCGTGAGTTCACCTCCGACGACGTCAAAGCCTCGGTCGATTTCGCCTCGACCGACCCCCAGTCGACCATGATCTCGATGTACAAGCTGATCAAGAAGGTCGAAACGCCCAGCAAGTACGTCGCCGTCTTCCAGTTCGACGCCCTGTACGCCGGCATCTACGACCTGATCGACCAGATGTTCATCATGGATAAGGAGACCCTCGCCGACCGCTCCAAGACGGCGATCGGCACCGGGCCGTTCAAGCTCGAGAAGTACGTGCCCAACGACGTCATCGAGATGGTGCCCTTCAAGGACTACTGGGACAAGGGCAAGCCTTACCTCGACCGCTACATCGTGCGCATCACCCCCGACCCGTCGGCCATGGTCATCAACCTGGAGTCCGGCGCGGTGGACTGCGTGTCGCAGCCGACCTACGTCGACGCCGTGCGGCTGAAGTCGGCCGGCAGCAGGTACGTCGTCGATCTGGGCCCCAAGGGCAGCTCGGTTTACGACGTGGGCCTCAACGTCACCTTCGGGCCCTTGCAGAACAAGAAGGTGCGCCAGGCCATCGCCTGGTCCGTCGACCGCGCCCGCTTCTGCCGGACCACGCTGCAGGGCTTGGTCGAGCCCACCTGCCTCATGTGGCCCAAGCACTCCTGGGCCTACTTCCCTGATCTGGAGGGGAAGATCGGCTACGACCTCGACAAGGCGAAGTCGCTGCTGAAAGAGGCGGGGATGGACGGGGGCTTCGAGTTCGAGCTGATGGGCTCGTCCAAGCGCATGTTCGGCACCGGCGACCTCGCCCAGATCATCTCCGCCGACCTGGCCAAGATCGGCGTCAAGGCGCGGGTCAACGACGCCGAGACCGCCGTCTTCAACACCCGCCACCTGGCGGGCGACATCGAGGCCATCACCCACACTTACGGCCGCGCCAACCGCGACCCGGGCTCGCTCGTCACCGGCGCCAAGGCCTGGACCAACTTCAAGCAGGGCAACTGGACCCACTGGGACAACGCCGAGTGGGATAAGTTGCGCGACGAGCTGAATGCGACGCTCGACCAGGAGAAGCGTAAGGCGACCGCGCGCAAGCTGCAGGAGATGGCGCTCGACGAGTGCTTCACCATCGTCGTAACCGACAACCCGCGCTGCTGGATCTATATGAACTACGTGAAGGGCTTCGGCTACACCATGAGCAACGAGCCCTTCGTCGGCAACGTCTGGCTCGATAAGTAGACCCTGTCAATAGAGGCAACCGCGCAAGGGCACGCTGTCCCCTCATAAGGGAGCAGCATGCCCATCATTCTGCCCTATCGCCAGGGCCTCGCTCTTGACCACCAGAACGTTTCCTGCTAACTGAGCAGTCGGTAACACGTAGGGGCTACCCGGCGACCGAAGGAAGTCCCGCAACGCGGGACGGTCGCCCTCCCTTGCTCGGCCGCTTCCTGTGCCCTTGTCCTGACGTCGTCGCCTGGTGTTGGCTCCCGTCATCCCCGCGGAAGCGGGGATCCACCGACCGCAATAGCCGCGTCCGGGATGAGCCATGCGTCATCCCCGCGGAAGCGGGGATCCACCACCCCTGGCGGTGCCCGTCTGTTTATCTGTAGGGGCGAACGGCGTTCGCCCGCCCGAAAGGGCTCGGCCACTACGGGCACGGCTCCCTCCCCGGCCCAGGAGACCCCCTCGGGCAGACCGTGCTTCCTTTACCTCCTTGCCCAGCGGTGTTTCTCCTCGGCCGATGCCAATCCTCCTTCACCAGCTGTTAGATAACCCAATAACCCAATTCTAGCTCTTGACAATGGCAACTGGCGCCCTTACAATCGCCAAGTTAACTGTGTGATGGAATCCGATTCCACTGTACGGAATGAGGGGCGACAGATATGGAGGCTCTCCGCCGAGCCGTTTCGATCCTCGACTGTCTGGCCCACGCCGCCGAACCGGAGCTGGGCGTGGACCAGCTCAGCCAGGCCACGGGCCTCAGCCGAAGTACGACTCACCGTTTTCTCTCCTCGCTTAAGGAACTGGGCCTTGTGCAGCAGAACCCGGCGACCACCAGGTACCGGCTCGGCTATAAGGTAGCGGAGTTGGCGACGAGGCTGGGCGGGCACTGGAACCTGCGCGAGATGGCCCTACCCTACATGGCTAGGCTCAGAGACCTCAGCGGCGAAACCATCGGCCTCTGCATCCCCGCCGATGCGGCGGCCCGTCTGTACGTCGAAGAGATGGAGGGCATCCATGAGGTCCGGGTTCGTCTGCCGAAGGGGAAGCTACTCCCGCTCCATATCGGCGCTCCCGGTCGTCTCTTGGCGGCCTGGCGGTCGGCAGCGGAGATTGAGCAGGTAATCGGACTGGCGCCGTCGGCAGAAGCGTCGCGGGGAGGGCCCTTTGACGCCGTTCGTTTCCGCGAGGAGCTGGCCCAGATCAGGGAGAAGGGCTATGCCGCCGCCACCGCCGAGTACATCGCCGGCACGGCGACCATAGCCGTCCCCATTCGCGACGGTTCCGGCCGCGTGGTCGCGTCTCTGGGCGCAACCGGACCGCGGATAAGGTTCACGGCGGCGCAGCAGCAGAGCATACTCCCCAGTCTACTGGCAGCGGCGGCGGAGCTGTCCGCCAGTCTAGGTTACAGACCGGACTTGCCGGCAGCCGCTCTGACGCTCTCCCTAGTAGCGGGGCAAGACGTGGGAGGTGACACTGGGCAGAACTAGGGAAAAGTCTCGCGAGCGGCCGTTATCGAGGCCGTGTACCCCGCGACTCGCGGGAGACTCGCATCTAGAAAAGGAGACCCCAACAGTGGGCAAGAGGCTATTGGCCAAAGCAAACCTAATCATCGTCAGCCTGTTGGTACTGGCTATTGCGGCCGCCTGCGCGGCACCGCCCGCGACGCAGCAGCCAGCGGCCGCCGGCAAGGGCAAGCCGGCGGAGATGACCAACGTAAGCATTCGCTGGTCGGACAGACTAACGCCACAGGGCATTCTCTTCAAGGGTGGCAAGTACGCAGAGAAATACGGACTGGACGTCCAGTACGTGATGTTCCCCTCCGGCACCGAGATTCGCGACGCGCTGGTTTCCGGCGATCTGGACATCGGCGAGGTGGGCATCACCCCCGCCCTCACCGGCCTGGTGCGCGCGCAGGACAAGATCCAGATCATCGGCGTGTCCAGCTTCGGCGGCGGCAAGTACTCCGTGGTCGTGGGCAAGGATTCGGCCTATCAGAATATGAAGGACCTCGTGGGCAAGAAGATCGCCGTCAAGGTCGGTTCGGGCTGCTACACCGCCTTCATGCTCTGGGCCCAGGGCCAGGGTCTGGACGCGGAGATGGACTTCCAGGTCCTGGACATGGGCGACGTCGACGCGATGGCCGCCCTGGAGACGAAGTCCGTCGACGCGGTCGTCTACTGGGAACCGATTCCCTCGCTCTTGATTGCCAAAGGCCTGGCCAGGGAGATCTTCAACTTCAAGGGCCTGGTCAACAATCCCGTCTTCCTCATGGTGCGGACCGAGTTCGCGGAGAGGAATCCGGAGGCGGTCGCCCGCTTCCTGGCCGCCTGGGCCGACATGGACCAGATGATGGCCTTCAACGTGCGCGAGGCCGCCGAGATTAGCTCCAAGGGCCTTTCGGGCGAGGGCATCGAAGTGCCACCGGACGCCTACGCCCTCGCTCTCGGCAAGGAGACCTACGAGATCTGGCTGTACCCAGAGCTGATCAAGGAGACCACGGGCCTCTTCCAGTCCCTACAAGATGCCGACAAGATCCCGAAGGACGCCAAGCTCGATTGGACGAAGATCTACAGACCGGAGTACGCCTCGCGTGCTCATGAGCTCCTGGTCGAGAAGGCGCTCAGCAACTAACTCGAACGCGGTTCGCCGGTGCCGGCCGGGGCCTAGCCCCGCCGGCCTGGCGGGCCGGAATATTACCGACTGGCCCATAACTAAGATAAGAGACCCCCGCGCCATGGGGAGCGAGATAGTTGGTCAATTCTAGTACCAAACCCAAAGGAGCCGAGCAGCGGCGGGGGCCGTGGTCTGGCCTACCCCCTCTGCAGGGGATGGTGGGAACCTTTCCGGTGACTGGAGGTGTATCGGTGGAAGCACAGGCAAGAGTCGAAGAACCGCGGTCTTCCCGCAGCTCGCAGGGATGGCATTCGCTCACTACCAGAGTGACGTCTCTAGCTTCCTTCTTATTCCCTATCTTCATACTGGTGTGCGTTTGGGAGGCCATTTCGCGCCTGGGGTTGGTCAACCCCGTGCTTCTGCCACCGCCAAGCCGCATCATCGCCCTTACCGTTCACTACATGACCCCGGCCGGGGGCTGGCTGCTATGGAAAGATGCTGCGATGAGCGCCTACCGTCTGGTCCTCGGCAGCATTCTGGCCGTGGCAATCGGCATACCGCTGGGCATGGGGATCGGCATGGTCCCCGCGCTCTATCGTTTCTTCACGCCGATCCTAAGCATCCTGCTGCCCATCCCCAGCCTCGCCTGGGTACCCATCGTCATCCTTTGGCTGGGCATCGGCAACGCGACCCCAATATTCATCGTGTTTCTGAGCGGCATCTTCCCGATCGTATACAACACCAGTGCCGGCGCCCGCAGCATGGACTACCGGCTGATCTGGGCGGCGCAGACGATGGGTGCCAGCAAGATGCAACTCTTCTTCGGCGTGATCCTGCCCGGCAGCCTGGCCCACATCGTCACGGGCGTCAAACTGGCAGTGGGCGGCGGCTGGCGTTCGCTCGTCGCGGCGGAGATGCTGGCCGCGACCTTGTTCGGGCTCGGCTACCGCATATTCCAGGCGAAGGGCTTCATGCAGATCGAGCTCATGTACGCGGGAATCATCTGGCTTGCCATCTTGGGCTTTATCCTCGAGAACGGCGTCTTCGTGCCATTGGAGTCGAGGACGTTGAAGCAGTGGGGCATGATCAGGGACCTCTAGGCAGGGAAGGAG